>JAGQTE010000063.1 GCA_020439175.1 Acidimicrobiales bacterium
ACGGTGACCTGCGGGTGATCTTCCGCATCCCGACGTGGGGCGAGCTCGTCGAGCTGGCATTCACCGAGATCATCGTGTTCGGTGTGGACTCCCCCCAGATCGTGCGGCGCCTCCTGGCGGCGTTCGACGATCTGGAGCAGCTCGTGCCGCCCGAGCTGCACGGTCCGGTCGCCGAGGAGCGCGACCAGCTGCGTGCCGCCGCCGAGCGCCGGCTGCCGGCAGGCGTCGACCGCCGCACGGTGCTCTCCCCCAACCGCCGCGGCATGGGCTGACCCGTCTCGTTCTGACGTCGGACGGAAACCCCGAAATTGGGCTGACGACTCCGCCATGTCGGAGTCGTCAGCCCGATTTCGGCGGGGCGGCGTCTGCATGTGGGAGTATGTAAGCAATCACTTACTGATCTGACGGGGAGGCGGGATGAGCGAGGCATTGATCGACATCGAGGTGGATCGCCGGACGGCCGACCGGCTCAACGCCGTGAGCGCCCGGCGGCGGTACTTCCCCTTCGCCGACGAGATCATCGACTGGTCGGTCCCGCTGAGCGACGACTGGTCGTACATGCCCGACGGGCACTCCGTGCTGTCGGGCTCGGGGCTGCTCGAACGGCTCGCCCCGGCGGAGCGCAGCTTCGTGGAGCGGTGGGAGATGACCCAGCTCATGCGCAACATCGCGCACGGCGAGCACCTTCTGAACCAGGGCATCCTGGCCATCTTGTGGGTCACCGACCCGATGGACCCCTCCTACCGCTACCTCCTGCACGAGGTGGCGGAGGAGTGCCAGCACATGGCGATGTTCAACGAGTGGGTGCGCCGCAACGACGACATCGTGGCCGCCGACATGGGCGAGGCGCTGTGGGGCAAGGCGGCGGGCGACGGCACCGAGGACCTCGCCATGCGCCTGCCGGCCGCCTTCTGGGTGAACGTGCTGCTGTTCGAGTTCGTCGGCGACGACTTCAACCACGCCCTCAAGGCCGACCCCGACGGGCGACTGCATCCGATCCTCGTGCAGATCGGCAAGGTGCACACCGCCGAGGAGACCCGCCACATCGCCTATGCCAAGGCGTGGCTCGAGTCGGGGATGGCGAAACTGGACGACGCGCAGCGGACCGAGGTGCAGACGTGGACCCGCCTCGGCGCGCAGAACCTGATCGACCGGGGCGCGTTCCTGCCGGTGCGCTTCAGCGATCAGCTCGAGCCCTACCTGACCCGTGACGAGTTCCTGGCCGCCCGCGCCACCTCCCCTGCGGGGCCGCGCATGCTGCGCCAGCTCAAGGCGCTGCTCGACGACTTCGAAGCGCTCGGTGCCGTCGACGGCGCCACCATGCGCCGGTGGGAGGACGCCGGGGTCTTCGGGTGAGCGCCCTCGACGCCGCTGCGACGACCGTCCGGGTCGATCGGCGCCGGACCGACACCCGCGACCGACTGGTCGCGGCCGCACTCGATCTGTTCGGGACGCGCGGCTACGTCGGCACCACGGTGGCGGAGATCGAGCGGACCTGTGGGCTGCGCCCGGGCAGCGGCGCCATGTACCGGCACTTCGCCTCCAAGGAGGCGCTGGCGGTGGCGGCGGTGTCGGCCTACCGCGACCGTGTGGCGGCGCTGCGGCTCGAGCTGGCGGCGCAACCTCCCGCCGAGTCCGCCGCCGACGATCTCGAGCGGCTCGTGGTGGCGCTCGCCGGCTTCCTGCGCGGCGAGCAGTCGATCGTCCGGCTGGGCGCGCTCGGTCCCAGCCTCCCCGACGCGGTGCGCGCCGAGCTGGCCGCGGCATGGGACGAGGGCTACGGCATCGTCGTCGACCTGATCGAGCGGCGGGGGGCCACCGTCGACGACCCCCAAGCCGTCGCCGTCGAGGCCATCGGCGCGCTCGACCACTACGCCAGCCACCTGGCGGTGTGGCACCACGCGCCGCTCGACGTCGGCGCCGACCGGTTCCTCGCGTCGTGGGTGCGTCGCTGGTCTGCGGTCCTGGCGGGCTGACCGGTCGGGCTGACTGGTTGCAGTGTCGACGGTCGTCGGCGCGACGACCCGGCAGATCGCGTCACCAGATGACCGGATCTGCCGGGTCGATGCGGTCGGCGCGTGCCGCGAGCGTGCGGTCGGTCGCGGGGAGGACGTCGACCGAGCGTCGATCGTCCTCGAGGAGGATGACCGTCGCGAGCGTCGTCGGTACCGTGGGCGGGTGGCCGCTGCTCCTCCTGCGCTGACGCCGCGCCCGGTCCCGCCCCAGCGCGAGACGGGTGCCATGGTGTGGTTCCGCGCCCGGCCGTTCCTGACCGACGCCCTCGCCGCCGCCGGGTTCCTCGTGCTCGTGCTCGTCGGTTACGTCACGCTCGATGACGCGTCGTTCCCCAACAAGCGTCCGCCGGACCTGCTCGGCGCCGCGCTGATCCTCGTGATCGTGGCGCCGTTGGCGTGGCGGCGCCGGTCCCCGGTGGCGGCCTTCGCGGTGACGGTCGCGGCCACGATCCCCTATTGGGTGCTCAACTACGCGGACCTGATGAGCGGGCTGACGCTGTACCTGCTCATCTACGCCGTCGGCGCGTACCGCGACCGACCGGCCTCGCTGTACGCCTACGTCGCCGGCCTCGGGGTGCTCGTGCCCGTGATGGTCACGGGCCTGTTCGCCGAGGGCGAGGAGATCGACGTCGCCAACATCGTGGGGAACGTCGCCATCTACACGGCGGCCTGGGCCATGGGCGAGCGCATGCGCAACCGCCGGGCCTACCAGGCCCAGCTCGAGCTGCGCGCCGAGGCGCTCGAGCGGGAGCAGCACGAGGCGGCGCGCCGTGCCCTCGAGGACGAGCGCCGCCGCATCGCCCGCGAGCTGCACGACGTCGTCGCCCACTCGATGAGCGTGATGGTCGTGCAGGCCGGCGCGGCGCGGCGGGTGCTCGACACCGACCCGGCGGCCGCCACCGAAGCGCTCGGCCAGATCGAGACGACCGGACGCGAAGCGATGACCGAGATGCGCCGCATGCTGGGCGTGCTGCGTGACGGGGCGTCCGACGGCGACGGCCTGCGTGCCCCGCAGCCCGGGCTCGACGGGCTCGAGGTGCTGGTGGGGCGGGTGGCCGAAGCCGGCATCGACGTGACCCTGGACTGGCAGGGCGAGCGCCGCCCGCTGCCCGCCGGCGTCGATCTGAGCGCGTACCGCATCGTGCAGGAGGCCCTGACCAACACCGTGCGCCACGCCGAGGCGACTCGGGCTCGGGTCACGATCACCTTCGCCGAGGACGCCGTCGAGGTCGCCGTCGTCGACGACGGGCGCGGTGCAGCGGCCACCGCCACCGCCAGCGCCGCCGTCGACGATCCAGCCGACGGCCCGGCCGGTGACGGGGCCGGCCACGGCATCGTCGGCATGCACGAGCGGGCGGCGCTCGTCGGCGGCACCGTGTCGGCCGGTCCGGCGCCGGGGGGCGGGTTCGCCGTCCAGGCGCATCTGCCGCTCGCAGCGCCCGCCGCCACCACGGTGTCCCCGACGGCGCCCGTCCCGGCCGCGAGGGTGACCCCGTGACGGTGCGTGTCCTGGTCGTCGACGACCAGGCGCTCGTGCGGCGCGGCTTCGGGATGATCCTCGGCTCGGAGCCCGACATCGAGGTCGTCGGCGAGGCGTCCGACGGCCGCGCCGCCCTCGACGCCGCGGCCGCGCTGGCGCCCGACGTCGTGCTGATGGACGTGCGGATGCCCGAGATGGACGGCATCGAGGCGACGGCCCGCCTGTCGGCGACGCCCGGTGTCGACGGACCGAAGGTCCTCATCCTCACGACCTTCGATCTCGACGACTACGTGTACGCCGCGCTGCGCGCCGGTGCCAGCGGCTTCCTCCTCAAGGACGCCCCGCCCGAGGAGCTGGTGCACGCCGTGCGCGTCGTCGCCGACGGCGACGCGCTCATCGCGCCCTCGGTGACCCGTCGGCTGATCGAGCAGTTCGCCTCGGCGCTGCCGGCGCCCGACGGCGCCGCCGCCACCGGCGGCGATGCGCCCGTCGACGACCGCCTGGCGGAGTTGACCGATCGCGAGGTCGAGGTGCTGGAGCAGTTGGCGCAGGGGCGCTCCAACGCCGAGATCGCCGCCGCGCTCTTCGTCGGGGAGACGACCGTCAAGACCCACGTCGGCCGCATCCTGATGAAGCTCGGCCTGCGCGACCGCGTGCAGGCGGTCGTGTTCGCCTACGAGTCCGGCCTGGTCCGTCCCGGGGCCTGACCCTGACTGCCGGTGTCCTCCGCACGGCGGAGCGTCACGGGCACGGGTCCACCCTGAGAGCGACCGGCGAATCGGCCCTGGGCCGGACGACACCACGGCGTCGTGGTGTCACGGTGCGATCGACTCGTTCGACGACCCCCGGAGCGACCATGTCCACCTCGACCCTGATTCCCCCGACCACCGGTGCCGGCGCATCGGGCGGCGAGGCGCCACCCGCCGCCCGCGCCGTCGGCCTCACCAAGGTGTACGGCAGCGGCGGCACCGCGGTGGCGGCGCTCGACGGTGTCTCGGTCGACCTCCACCGCGGCGCCTTCACCGCCGTCATGGGCCCGTCCGGATCGGGCAAGTCCACGCTGATGCACTGCCTCGCCGGACTCGACACCCCCACGTCGGGCCATGCCTTCATCGGCGACACCGATCTCACGACGCTGCGCGAGCGCCAGCTGACGGCGCTGCGCCGTGACCGGATCGGCTTCGTCTTCCAGGCGTTCAACCTGGTGCCGACCCTGTCGGCGGGCGAGAACATCACGCTGCCGCTCGAGCTGGCCGGCCGTCGTCCCGACGACGCCTGGTTCGACGAGGTCGTGCAGGCCGTCGGGTTGGCCAACCGCTTGACGCACCGCCCGAGCGAGCTCAGCGGCGGTCAACAGCAGCGCGTCGCCGTCGCCCGGGCGCTGGTCAGCCGACCCGAGATCGTGTTCGCCGACGAGCCGACCGGCAACCTCGACTCCCGCAGCGGCACCGAGGTGCTGGCGTTCCTGCGTGAGGCGGTCCGTCGCTACGGCCAGACGGTCGTCATGGTGACGCACGATCCGGTGGCGGCCAGCTACGCCGACCGCGTCGTGTTCCTGGCCGACGGTGACGTCGTCGACGATCTCGTCGACCCGACGGCCGACCGCGTCCTCGACCGCATGAAGACCCTGGGGGGCTGAGCGATGTGGAAGACGACACTGCGCTCGCTGCGGGCGCACAAGGTCCGGCTGGTGTCGACGGCGCTCGCCGTCGTGTTGGGTGTGGCCTTCATGGCCGGCACCCTGGTGCTGACCGACACGGTCGGGCGGTCCTTCGACGACCTGTTGACCACGGCCAACGCCGGCGTCGACGTCGCCGTGCGCGGGCGCGAGCAGGTGGCGGGGGACGCCATGTCCGGCCAGCGGCCGGGACTCGATCAGGACCTGGTCGCCGCCGTCGCCGCCGTCGACGGGGTGGCGGCGGCCGAGGGCTACGTCGAGGGCTACGCCCAGATCGTCGGCAGCGCCGGCGAGCCCATCGGCGACCCGGGCGCGGGCGCGCCGACCTTCGGGCAGAGCTGGATCGGCACCGACGCCCTCAACCCCTGGACCCTCGCCGAGGGCGCGGCCCCCGCCGGTCCCGACGAGGTCGTGATCGACCGCGCCTCGGCGCGCACCGGTGGCCTCGCCGTGGGGGACGACGTGACGGTCCTGTCGGGCGCGGCGCCCCGCACGTTCCGCCTCGTCGGCATCGTCAGCTGGGGTGCCGCCGACAGTCCGCTCGGCGCCTCGGCGGCGTTGTTCGACCTGGCGACCGCCCAGGACGTGCTGCAGCGGCCGGGTGAGGTCAGCTCGATCGAAGCGGTGGCCGCCGACGGCGTCACCCAGGACACCTTGGCGGCGCGGGTGCGCGCCGCCGTCGGCGACGACGTGGAGGTCCTCACGGGCGAGGCGCTGACCGCCGAGCTGCGCTCGGACGTGGCGGAGAGCCTGGCGTTCTTCGACACGTTCCTGCTGGCGTTCGCGCTGATCGCGCTCTTCGTCGGCTCGTTCATCATCTACAACACCTTCACGATCGTCGTGGCGCAGCGCACGCGCGAGCTGGCGTTGCTGCGGGCCATCGGCGCCGGTCGCGCTCAGGTGCGTCGCTCGGTGCTGATCGAGGCGGTCGCCGTCGGCGTCGTCGCCTCCGCCCTCGGCCTGGTCGCCGGCTTCGGCCTCGCCGTCGTGCTCAAGGGCGCCATCGCCGCCATCGGCTTCGACCTGCCGGCCACCGGCATCGTGATCGAGCCGGCGTCGATGGCCGTCGCCTTCGCCACCGGGTTCGCCATCACGGTGGTGGCGGCGCTGCTCCCGGCGTGGCGGGCGGCGTCGGTGGCGCCGATCGCAGCACTGCGCGACGTGGCGGTGGACCGCACGGGAACGGCGGTCCGGCGCGTCGCCGCCGGCGGCGTCGTCACGGCGTCGGGCGTCGGCCTGATGCTGCTCGGCTTGTTCGGCGGCGGCGACGGGGCCGTCGGCCTGGTGGGTCTCGGCGCCGCGGTGACCTTCGTCGGCGTGTTCGTCCTCGGACCCGTCCTGGCCGTGCCGGCGACGGCGGCGCTGTCCTGGCCGATCCGCCGCTTCCGGGGCGTGCCGGGCCGGTTGGCGAGCACCAACGCCCGCCGCAACCCGCGCCGCACCGCCGGCGCAGCGGTGGCGCTGACCATCGGCGTGTCGCTCGTCGGGTTCATCGCCGCCTTCGCTGCGTCGGCCAAGGTGTCGATCGCCGACAGCATCGACCGCAACTTCTCGGGCGACCTCGTCCTGACGTCGGGGGCCTTCGGGCCGGAGGCCGGCTTCAGCCCGGGTCTGGCGTCGGGCATCGCCGACGTGGACGGCGTGGCGTCGGTGGCCGAGGTCCGACTGGGCACGGCGGCGCTCGACGGGGTGGGCGTCTCCTACTCGGCGGTCGAGCCCGTGGCGGCCACCGAGGTCTTCGACATCGGTGTCGTCGACGGCGACGTGACCGCACTCGGCACCGACGGCCTCGCCGTGCACGACGATCTGGCAGCCGAGCAGGGGTGGGCCGTCGGCGATCGCATCGACGTCGCCTTCCCCCGCACCGGTGTCGTGCCCCTGCATCTGGTGGCCACCTACGAGCGGCAGGAGATCGCCGGCACGGCAGTCGTGTCGCTCGCCACGCACGAGGCGAACACGGCGGCCCAGCTCGACCTGCAGGCCGTGGTTCGCTACGCCGACGGGGCCGACGCCGTCGAGGTGCGGCGCGCCGTCGAGTCACTGGCGGGCACCTACCCGAACGTCGAGGTGCAGGACCTGACCCAGTTCAAGGAGCAGCAGGCGGCGCAGATCGATCAGCTGCTCGCCATGATCTACGTCTTGTTGCTGTTGGCGGTGGTCATCGCTCTGATCGGCATCGCCAACACGCTGACCTTGTCGATCCACGAGCGCACCCGCGAGCTCGGGCTGTTGCGTGCGGTCGGCCTGTCCCGGTCCCAGCTCCGGGCCGCCATCCGGTGGGAGTCGGTGGTGGTGGCGCTCTTCGGCACCGTGCTCGGCCTCGTCGTCGGCCTCGGGTTCGGCTGGGCGCTGGTGCGTGCGCTGGCATCCGAGGGCTTCGGCAGCTTCGTCGTGCCGACGGACGCCCTGGTGGTCATCACCGTCCTGGCGGCCGTCGCCGGGGTCG
>JAGQTE010000064.1 GCA_020439175.1 Acidimicrobiales bacterium
CACCCCGGGCCGGACCGCCTCGTGGTGCGCACCGTGCCGGCCGATGCCGATGCCGGTGCCGGTGCCGGTGCCGCCGTGCCGGGTTGACGGGCGCGGCTCGGACCGAACTGCGCCGGGCGGCGCGCCCGGGCCCGAGCGCTCAGCGCCGCTCGGCCAGGACCGAACGGTCGCCGGCGCGCAGGCCGTCGGCCAACGCCCGGTACGCAGCGACGCTGTCGTCGCCCAAGGCGTCGAGCTCGCCGAACTTCACGCCGTGCTCGCGCTCGACGGTGCGCAGGCCGAAGCGCGACACGTACTCACCCCACTGGTAGTTGTCGAACAGCGCCCAGGCGTAGTAGCCGGTGACATCCACGCCGGCGTCGATGGCGTCGACGACGGCGGCGAGGTGCTGTCGCAGGTACGTCGGGCGGTCCATGCCGTCGGGCCGCCGGTGGCTGACCCCGTCGACGACCGGGTTGCACAGGCCGTTCTCGAGGATCCACACCTCGTCGTCGTCGACGGCGGCCGCACGCAGGTAGCCGGCGAGGTGCTCGGGACCGGGCACCTGCTCCCAGTGCTCGGGATCGGGGCCCCAGTGCCGGTGGCCCGCCGTGCGCCGTCCTGGCAGGCGCAGGTAGCGGGACAGGCGCGGGTCGTAGAAGTTGACCTGCACGACGTCGTAGGTGCGCTCGTGGGGCGAGGCGTACACGGCGTCGAGGGTGCGGGGGAGGTGCCGGTCGAGGGCGAAGTACATCCGCAGCGCCCCGTGCACGGCGTGATCGGCCCAGGTCTGTCCGGCGCCGAGGTGCTCGAGTGCCGTGCGGTGATGCGCCCGCCTCCGCTGCGTCAGCCACGCCGGCACCTGTGTCCGGGTGACGCCGGCGGCGCGCGCCGCCAGCACGTCGAGCAGGATCCGGTCGACGTCGTAGCTCCAGAAGGCATACGTGCTGGTGCCGACCCGGGCGTGGGGCTGATGCCGGTGGATCACCTCGTAGGCGGCGACGTGCGCCGCCAGCATGTTGTCGACGGCGCGCTGCATCGAGCGTCGCCGGAACCGCTGCCCCGGCGGGAAGTAGCCGATCAGGTAGCTGCCGATCACCTCGGCGTTGATCTCGTTGATCGTGATCCACCGGTCGCAGTACGGCGCCAGGTGCGGCACGATCAGCTCTGCCCAGTCTGCGAAGCGCTGCGGTGCGTCGGGGCGCAGCCAGAAGTTCGGGCCGAGCCACGCCGGATGGGTGAAGTGGTGCAGCGCCACGACCGGTTCGATGCCCCGGTTGCGGGCGGCCCGCAGGATGGTGCCGTAGTGCTCGATCGCCTCGTGGTCGACGGCGCCGGGCCGCGGCTCGACGCGGGTCCACTCCACGCTGGTGCGGTAGGCGTCGCAGCCGGCTTCGCGGACGGCGTCGAGGTGCTCGGGGTAGCGGGTCCACAGCTCGTTGGCCGACCCGGTGGGCGTGGCGCGGCCCGACGCCTCCCAGGCCGCCCAGTTGTTGGCGGGCTCGCCGGGGCCGTTGTAGCCACCCTCGGCCTGGTAGCCGGAGTCCGACACCCCGAAGCGGAAGCCGGCGGGCAGCACGCCCGTGCGGTGGGCCGGCGAGGCGTGGCGGCGGGGGTCGGTCGTGTCGGATGGCGCCATCGGTGCTCCGTGCTGCGGTCGGTTCGCGGTCGGGTGGTCGGGCGGGCGGGAGGTCGGGCGGTCGAACGGGCGGGAGCTGCCGAGATTCGGCGGGAACTGGTCCTTGCAACTCACTCACCCGTGAGTGAATAATACGGAAGGCCGATCGTCTGTCAATGCGACGATCACCAGCGAGAGGCAGCGCGGTTCGTGGACAGGACGGGGGAGCGGCGCCGGTCGGCGTCGGCGGCGGTGCCGCTGGGGCGGCGGCTCCTCGTCGACCGGCCGCGCCGCCTGGTGCTGTCGCTCGTCGGCGTCGGCCTGGCGCTGATGCTGGTGCTGGTGCTCGACGGCATCTCCGCCGGGGTCGACCAGCGGGTCACGGTCTTCGAGGACCAGGTCGGGGCCGACCTCTACGTCGCCCAACCGGGCACCCGGAGCTTCCTCGGCGGCACGTCGCTGGTGCCCGCCGCCACGGAGGCCGCCGTGGCGGCGACGCCGGGCGTGGCGTGGACGGCGCCGGTGCGCGCCGCCTTCAGCGTGCCCATGGTCGACGGGGTGCGGGTGCCGAGCTTCCTCGTCGGGTTCGAGCCCGGCCGGCCGGGCGCCCCGTGGAGCGTCGCCGACGGCCGGGCGCCGGCTGCCGACACCGAGATCGCCGTCGGGCACCAGTTCGCGGCGCGCACCGGCGTGGGCGTCGGCGACGAGGTCGACCTGTTCGGGCACCCGATGACGGTCGTGGGCATCGCCGGGGATGCCGACATGGTGCTGGCCAGCTTCGTGTTCATGACCCACGCCGCCGCCGAGACGGTGCTGGGCTCGCCCGACACCACCAGCTTCGTGCTCGTCGGCGCCGACGACCCGGCCGCCGTGGCGGCGTCGCTGGACGCCGCGGGCCTGCACGTGGTGCCCGCCGCCACCATCCGCGCCAACGACCTGGCCATGAAGGGCCAGGCGTACACGGCGGCGGTCGGGTTGCTCGTAGCCATCGCCTTCGGCGCCGGGACGATTGTCA
>JAGQTE010000065.1 GCA_020439175.1 Acidimicrobiales bacterium
GCGTCGTCGGTGACGACGGTGCGGTCCTGGAGGTGGCCCGATGCCGCCAGCGCCACGACGACGCCGCCGATCGGTCTGCCGTCGCGATCGACGAGCGCGCCCTGCACCTCTCCCGCCACGCCGGGAGCGACGGCGTCGGCGTCGAGGTCGATGTGGTACGGGCCGCGCAGGTCGGCGTGCGCCAGCCCCCACCGCTTCAACGCCCGGGCTCGATCCAGCACCGCGGCCTCGGCGCCACCGAAGCCGCCGAGGTTGGCCGGCCCCAGGGCATCGACGTCGAGGCGACCGAACGGATACGTGGCGCCCATCAGGTCGTGCAGCACCAGCATGATGGCTGCGGCGCCGGTGCGGTCGGCCAGCTCGCCCGTGGCGACCACCCAGCTCACGGCGGCGCCGGTGCGCTCGTCCATCGGCGGGGCGACCGGCACGTAGCCGTATGCCGCGTCGGGCGCCAGCAGGCCGTGGTCGATGCACCACCCGAGGCCTTGGTCGCCGAGGCCGTAGCTGCCGTACCAGCTGGTCCAGCCGAGCACCGTGGCGTCGAAGCCCGACCGGTGCTCGACCACGGCCAGTGCCCGGTCGGCGTCGGTGGTGACGAGGGTGGCGATGCCGCCCAGCAGGGCGAGCGCCGTAGCGGCAGCGGTGCGCCGGCGGGCGCGAGGGCGAGCGGACATGGGCGACCTCCGATGGCGGGGATGGAAGGAGGTCGCCGCGGCGACGAGTCCGGCGAACCGGTGACGGGAACGTAGGTGTGGCGCCGGCCGTCGCACAACCGATTTCCCGGCTCGGCGTTGGCCGGCGTCGGGGTGGTCAGCCGGTTGCCGTCACCTTGTACACGAGGCTGCCCGTGGCGGCGACGGCACCGGACGCGCTGCGCACCAGGGCCTGGCAGTAGCTGATCGATCTGCCCCGACGGACGACCCAGCCCTCGGCGGTGGCGTCCTCGCCGCGGATGGCGCCGAGGTAGTCGACGGTCATGCTCAGCGTGAGCATGACCGGCACCTCGTCATGGGCGGCGCCCACCGCCGGGACGACGACGGTGTCGATGAGCGTGGCGATGGCGCCGCCGTGCACGACGCCGGCCGGTTGGTCGAGCTCGGGCCGGTAGGGCAGGGTCATGCGGGCGTAGCCGAGGCGCACCTCATCGAGGCGGAGGCCGACGAACGACGGGAAGAACGTCCGGTCCCAGGAGCCGAACCGGCTCCACCGTTCGGCCCGATCGGGCGGCAGCGGCTCGAAGGTCGACGGGTCGGGCGCCAGGACGTGGTCGTGTGCCATCGGTGGAGTGTGGCACGGCGCCTGCGGCAGCCCGGCGCTCGGGGGCGCCACCGTCGCCCGCGCACCCGTCGGTACCGTTGGGTGTCGTGCGCCGCCTCGTCCGACCTCGATCCGCCCGGCGATCCCGTCGCGTCGCGGCGCTCGCCGCGGTGCTGGTGGGTTCGCTGGCCGGTTGCAGCCTCGCCTTCGGCGAGTCGGCCGCGCCGCCGTCGCCGATGGCGGCGCTGACCGTGGGGGCACCGCAACCCCAGGGGCCGCGCGACCTCGAGGCCTACGCCGGGCTCGGGACGTGGGTCGACGTGTTCGACTTCGTCGACCGGTATGCGGGCGACCCGCCGCCGCTGTCGGGTGCCGACGCCGACGCCATGGCCGACCGGGGCGTGCGCACCGTGTTCGTGCAGGCGACCCGCTGGGATGACCAGTCGCCCGACGGCATCGTCGACCGGGCGGGGCTGCGGAGCTTCCTGGTCAACGCCCACCGGCGCGGCATGCGGGTGGTCGGGTGGTACCTCCCGCACCTGGGCGACCTCGACCGTGACCTCGAGCGCGTGCGCCAGATCCTCGACTTCGAGGCGTCGGGCCATCGGTTCGACGGGATCGGCATCGACATCGAGTGGACCGACGGCGTCGAGGACGTCGAGGAGCGCAACGATCGGCTCGTCGACCTGTCGCGCCGCATCGACGAGTTGGCGGGCGACGTCCCGGTGGCGGCGATCGTGTTGCCGGCGGTGCAGATCGAGGTCGTCAACCCCCGGTACTGGCCGAGCTTCCCGTACCGGGATCTGGCGCCGTACTACGACGTGTGGATGCCGATGGCGTACTGGACGTTCCGGGACGAGCCGTACGGCGACGGCGGTGCGTTCGTGACCGAGAGCGTCGACCGCCTGCGCGCCAACCTCGGCGACCCGGACGCGATGGTGGCGCCGATCGGCGGCATCGGTGACCTGGTGACCGAGCGCGACGTCACGCTGTTCGCCGAGTCGTTGGCGCAGGTCGGGGCCATCGGGGGCTCCTACTACGACTGGGCGACCCTGTCCGAGGAGCGCCGGGAGCAGATCGCGGCGTCGTTCGCCGACGGGCCCGCCGCCGACCTGCCGCGGCCGTGACGGGCGTCCCGGCGCCGAGCCGTCAGCAGCCCGGGACGCGCGGATCGTGCCACGGGTCGAGGCCGAAGGCCTCGATCATGGCCAGCAGGTCGGCGCGCAGCCGCTGCGCCGGACGGCCGTCCCAGCGGCGTGCGGCGGTGGCGGCGATGCGGTCGATGTGCTGGCCGAGCGGCGGGCGCTCCTCGAGCACGTAGCGGCTGTAGGCGCCGTCGTCGAGCCAGGTGGCGTGCCGATCGTGCGGCGGGGCTCCGACCGGGTTGGCGTCGGCGTTGACCTGTGCGGTGGCCCGCACCCGAGACCAGTCGAAGCGCTCGGCGTACGCCGCAGCGACGGTCACCACCTGGTCGTGGTCGATGGTGCGCTCCAGATCGACCGGCTCGTCGACGCCGTCGATGATGGCCGGGTGCAGCCGGACGACGGTGTCCCAGTCGAGCGGCTCGTCGCAGGCGTCGACGGCGCACTCCACGAGGCGGCACCACATCGACGCCCACAGGTGCGCCGTCGAGACCGTCGGCGGCGCCGTCGGCAGGTCGAGCGCCCGCCGCAGCAGGTCGTCGATGTGGCCGGCGACGGGGTCGCCCGCCGTGCCGCTGCACCGCGTCCCGCCGAGGGCGGCGTGCCAGTACAACGACTCCCAGGAGCCGTCGACGGCGACGCCGTGCATCATGCGCATCTCCTCGCCGTCGGCGACCGGGTAGGTGCAGCCGGGAAGGGGCCGGGCGCGGCCGGACCCGCAGAAGGCGACGGCGGCGAACAGCTCGCCCAGCGCCATGCCCATGATGCTGTCGACGGGGTTGGGGTCGTGGAGCTCGACGAGCGCGACCGTGCGGCTGTGCGCCGCCTGTTCCGGGAAGCAGGCGAGCGTGGGCGCCTGGTAGGGATCGTCGGCCATGAGGTCCATGAACTGGGCCATGGCCGTGGGGGCGCCTGGGCCGTGGTGCGGGGGCGCCGCGATGGGGTCGGGGGACATGTGGTCGGCCTTCCGTGGAGGATCGGGAGGCGACCGCTCCGACCGGCGTCGGCACCAGGGGGTCACGAACCTGCTGGCTCCACGATGGCGCGCGTCGACGGCGGGTGCGAGCGGGTTTGTGTGCGTCGAGGGCCGCACCGTCGAGGCGACGGGTCAGCGCAGCGGTGCGTACCCGGGGATGTCCGCGAGCGGTGTCGTCACCTGCACCTTGCACTCGGGATGGCCTTGCAGCTTGCCGTGGGACCACCGGATCTCGCAGTAGCCGTCGACGACGTGTCGCTCGTCGCCGTCGGCGATCTCGGCGCGCCAGTTCACCTGGGGCTGTCCGGCGTGGGCGTCGGCCAGGGTGAGCTTGCGCAGCACGAACCGCTCGCGCCAGCTGCGGGTGTCGGTGACCGCCAGACGCACGGGGGCTGCACCCTTGGTGCCGAGCAGCCAGTACGGCCCGCCGGCGATCCGCAGCATGCGGAACAGAAGCTGGGTGCGCTGTGCGGGGCTCGACGCCGCCAGATGACGACGCCACCGCTGGGCCGTCTGCTCGCTGACGGCCCGGCACAGCTCCAGGTACGCGTCGTGCTCGGCCACGCTCGGCTCGGTGCTGCGCATCCAGTGCTTGAGTGCCAGGCGGTGGTCGCG
This sequence comes from Acidimicrobiales bacterium, assembly GCA_020439175.1. GTDB lineage: Bacteria > Actinomycetota > Acidimicrobiia > Acidimicrobiales > Acidimicrobilacustridaceae > JAGQTE01. The sequence continues at coordinate 3,991 of JAGQTE010000065.1, forward strand.
GTCGAGGTCGCGCACATCGCTCGGCAGTCCGTCGACCGGCGCGCGACCCCGCACGATCCGCCAGTACGCCTGCAGCTCGCGCGGGGCCACCTCCTCGTACCAGCTCGGCCGCTGCCCGGCGCCCTCGTCGCGCAGCAGGTCGTCGACCAGGGTGGCGGGCGCCGTGTTGAGCACGCACGTCGAGTCGTACTTGGCCTGGATGAACCACACGCCGTCGACCGTCAGGTCACGGGGGATGTCCGACATCCAGGTGTTCTGGCCGCCACCCGACCACACGACCTGGCCGGGCACGCGGCCCTGGAGCACCTGCTGGCGGAAGGTGCGGCCGTTGTCGAGCGCGGCGAGCAGGAGCGCCCGGTCGCGGCTGGCGGGCCGGGTGGCCTCGAGCACGACGGGCTGCCAGACCGCGGCGGGGATGCCGGGGATGTCGATCTGCTCGACGCTGTCGGGCCAGGGCGCGGCCGGTTCCCACAGCAGGCCGGCGGCGGTGCCGAGCTCGGTGAGCCGGGTCTTGGAGCTGGCCACGCCGGTGGAGACCGTCCTCAGCTGCGCCGCGACGGGTACAGCGTGCCGACCGGGGCGTCGGCGCCGCCGGCGGCGTAGGTGCGCAACCGGTCGAACCCGTCGGTGGTGAGCAGCTCGACGGCGTCGAAGACGACCCCGTCGGCGCGCGCCGCCACCAGCGCGCGGGCCTGCGGGCTGGAGCGCTGCGGGAGGTCGGTGGTCAGCACCAGCAGGCGGGCGGGTTCGTCGAGCGCGGCGCGCAGGGCCGCCGCCTTGCCGAGCGTGCGCCACAGGTTGTCGCTGCGGCGCAGCCCGGCGCCGTCGGTGCCCCGGCTGATGGTGCCGACGAGCTCGATGTGCCAGAGCGCGCCGCCGTCGTCGCGGGCCGTGTACGCGAGGTCGACCCCGGCGACGGGCCGCTTGAGCGGGGTGACGTCGACGAAGCCCGCCTCGGTCAATGCCAGCTCGGCCACCTCTTTGGCCATGCGACCGTCCTGCACGGCGGTGCGCAGCTCGACCGGGAGCGCGCCGTCGGCGTCGGCCAGCGCCGCCCGCGCCGCGTCGACCCGCTCGCGTGCCACGTCGAGGTAGGCCTCGTCGGTGTCGAAGCCGATGAAGTGCCGCCCGGTGGTGACGGCGGCGACCGCGGTGGTGCCCGAGCCCATGAAGGGGTCGAGCACGACGTCGCCGGCGTAGGTGTAGAGCTCGATGAGCCGCTGGGGCAGCTCGACCGGATACGGCGCCGGATGGCCGACGCGCGTGGCCGACTCGGTGGGCATGTCCCAGACGTCGGTCGTCCACGACATGAACGCGTCCTTGGGCACGGTGTCGACGTGCGGGAGGCCGCGGGTGGCCCGCACGGCCTTGGGCAGCGCCCGGTCGAAGCGGCCCTTGGAGGCGACGATCACACGCTCGGTGAGGTCACGCAGCACGGGGTTGGACGCCGACTGGAACGACCCCCAGGCGCAGGAGCCGGAGCTGCCCTCGGCCTTGCGCCAGATGATCTCGCCGCGCAGCAGCAGGCCGAGGCGGTCTTGGAGGATGTGCACGATGTCGGCGGCGAGCGAGCGGTAGGGCTTGCGGCCGAGGTTGGCGACGTTGACGGCGATGCGCCCGCCGGGCTCGAGCCGTTCGACACAGGCGGCGAACACGTCGTGGAGCATGTCGAGATACTCGACGTAGGAGCCGGGGATGTGGCCCTGGCCGAGGGCCTCCTCGTACTCCTTGCCGGCGAAGTACGGCGGCGAGGTGACCACGAGCGCCACCGAGTTGGGCTCGATGCGCGGCAGGCACGCCGCCATGCGGCGGGCGTCGAGGGCGTAGAAGCGGTCGATCGACTCGGGTGCGGGCGGGTGCACGTCGGCGTCGTTGGAGATGACGGGGGCGCCGAAGCGGGCGTAGAAGTCGCTGGCGTCGTGGTTCTCGCGCTTGCCGACACCGAAGGCGGACGTGGCGGTGGCCCGACGGCTGGGTGCCCGTTCGCTCACACGCCTGCTCCTCGCGCCGGTGCCGGACGGTCCGGCCGTGGACGCCGCCATGCTACGGGCCGGGGCCGAGAGGGCGCGAGATGGGGCGGTGGTGGTTGCGCGAGCCGTTGCAGGAGCCATGCGGACGAACCTACGCAGGGGGTCTGACACTCGAGATGAACGGCGCCCGTGCGGCGGGGCCCCGGCTCGGGCGGACAGGTCCTACAGGCGCATGGCTGCCAGCGACGCCACCTCGGAGCGCTCGCACGTCTGCAGCCGGACGTGGCCGAAGCAGGCCTCGCCACCGAAGGCGTCGACGAGCACCGAGACGGCGTTGTTGTGCTCGGACAGGTAGGGCGCGTCGATCTGGCTGGTGTCGCCGGTGAAGACGACCTTGGTGCCCTCGGCCACGCGGGTGAGGATCGTCTTGAGCGTCGTCGGCTCGAGGTTCTGGGCCTCGTCGACGATGACGAAGGTGCCGTGCAGCGAGCGGCCCCGGAGGTAGGTCACCGCCTCCAGCGAGAGCTTGTCGCGCTCGGTCATCTCGTCGAGCACCACCCGGGCGTCGGCGTGGCTGCGCGACTCGGTGAGCGCCACCAACGCATCGTGCACCGCCGTCATCCACGGGTCGAGCTTCTCCTCGAGCCCGCCGGGCAGGAACCCGAGCTCGGCCTTGCCGACGGGCACGACCGGCCGGTAGATGGCCAGCTTGTCGAAGGCACGGCTCTCCATGACCTGCTCCAGCCCGGCGGCCAGGGCCAGGATCGTCTTGCCGGTGCCGGCCATGCCGTCGAGCGCCACGACGCGCACGTCCGGGTCGAGCAACAGGTCCAGGGCGAACGACTGCTCCTTGGACCTGGGGCGCAGGCCCCACGCCTCGAGGTGGCCGCGCAGGGGCACCAGGCGGTCGCCGGTGCGACGGGCGAGCACCGACTGGCTCCCGGCGCGCAGGGCGCCGTAGCCGTTGGGGCCGACGGCGGCGTCGACGGCGGCGCCGAACGACCCCAGCTCCGCCAGCTCGACGCCCGCCGGCGAGGCGTAGAGGAGGTCGACGACGTCCGCCGACACCTCGACCGGCGCCCAGCCGCGCCGGCGCTGCTCGTCGTCGGAGGCGGCACGGCGCCGCACGTGCTCGGCGGCGCCGAGGCCGACCTGGGCCGCCTTGATGCGCAACGCGGCGTCGTTGGACACGACCGTCGTCGGCACCGAGCGGGCCTGGCCGAGCGCGGCGGCGAGGATGCGGTTGTCGGGCAGGGCCGGGTCGAGGCCCTTGGCAGCGACCTCGTCGAGCATCAGGCCGTTGGTCTCGATGCGGATCGTGCCGCCACCGGGCAGGCGGACGGGCTCGCGGATGTCGCCACCGTTGGCGACGCGCAGGTCCTCGAGGGTGCGGATCACCTCGCGGGCCGACCGCCCGACGTCGTCGACACGGCTCTTGTGCTGGTCGAGCTCCTCGATCACGACCAGCGGGATCACGGCGTCGGCGTGGGCGAAGGCGTAGACCGCCTCCGGATCGGCGATGAGCACCGACGTGTCGAGCACCACGCACGTGGCCGCCGCGGCGGCGACCTCCGTGGGGCGGTCGTCGTCGAGGGCGGTCGCGGCGAGGAGGTCGGTCACGGGGCTCCCTTCGGGCCGTGCGAGCACTGGCGGCGATTCAACCTCGCCCCGCCCTGCGGGTGGGGGATGGTCGGTGCTTGCTACGGTTGCCCCTCGTCCCGATCGACGGCATGGAGTGGATAGATGCGACGAGCCCTGGTGGTCCTCGGAGTGGTGGGAGCCCTGGCGGGCAGCGCGTGCAGCAAGTCGAGGCTCGCCGAGGGTGACGCGGCGACGCCCACCACGCCGCCGATCCTCGGCAGCGCCAGCACCGTGGCGCCGGCCTCGACGGCGTCGACGGCGCCCAAGCCGGCGGTGTGCAAGGACTCCGACACCTGGGGCCTGGCCATCATCAAGGCCACCGATCCGGCGTCCGCCGCCGGGCTGACCCCGGCGCAGCTGACGGCGAACCTCGACGCCGCGGCAGCGACGTTCAAGGCGGCGAACCCGGAGTTCGCGGCGCAGATCGACACCCGAACCGAGATCGCCAAGCGCAAGCTCGCCGGCACCGCCACCGAGGCCGACAACGAGTCGGACAAGACGGCCTCGGAGGAGCTCAACACCTGGTTCGTCGCCACCTGCTCGTGACGGCGTCGTCGGCGTCGTCGTCGTGACGGTGGCGGGCTCCCTCAGCGGGGGTTGAGCTCGAACAGCACCCGGGTGCCCGACGGCAGCGTGACCTGCCGCTCGATGGCGAACCGGTCCTCGATCTGCTTGGTGATGGTCGCCAGGTTGTAGTCGTCGTGCACGCCCTCGCGCTTGTTGCGCAGCAGGCGCTTGACCATGGGGTCGTCCTCGGTGGGGAACTCGAGCACGACGCTCGTGCCGAGGTCGACCAGCAGGTCCAAGAACTCGGCCGTCGGCACGTTGGCGGTGATGGCGATGTGGTGGATGACCGCCAGCGCCAGCACCAGGTCCGGCTGGAAGCGCTCGAGGAACGGGGCGCGCTCACGGCCGCGCCACCCGAGGCCGGGCGAGGGCTGGGAGATGTCCTGCACCAGCGGGATGATGTTGCCGGGCCCGTCCTGACGCAGCGAGCGGTACAGCACGTCGACGACGAGGTGGTCGCCGTCGAAGGCCACGACGTGGTCGGCGTCACCGGCGACGAGGCGCGAGAAGTGCCCGTCGTTGCAGCCGATGTCCCACACGAGGCGCCGGTGCTTGCGCCCGGCCGTCTCCTTGACGAACTCGGCCTTCTGGGCGAGGTCCTTGTCGGTGTAGTGGGCGCGGTCGCTGTAGTCGGACCAGGTCGACTCGGACTGCTTCCACTGCAGGCTGGCGATCAGCTTGTGCAGGTTCTTGACGTTGGCCTCGATCAGCTCCTTCTTGAAGCCGCTCTCCTTGAGGGAGGACTTCACGTCGTCGTCGGAGTCGGCGAAGGAGCGCTGCATCCGGGCGTGCAGGGCCACGTGCACGAGCATGCCCTTGCGCCAGATGCGCAGCGGTCCGAGGACCCGGTTGGCGACCTCGGGGGTGATGCCGTTGATGTCGGCGCGCAGGAAGCTCTGGAACGGCAGGTCGGCGTAGGCCTGGAACAGCAGCGGGAACAGGAAGAGCTGGCAGAACTGCAGGTAGCCGTACCACGGGTCGCCGTCGCGGTAGCGCTCGAAGCTGCCGACGTCGACGAAGATCGGCGACGAGCCGTCGAACTGGACGTTGAACGACGTGGCGTCCTTGCAGGCGAGGTTCTCGGCGAGCGCCTCGCCCTGGAGGTCGAGCTGGAGCAGCGCCGCGTCCTGGAGCATCGAGAAGGTCCACTCGTAGGGGTAGGACCACAGCGGGAGGCGAGGATGCTCGACGAGCGCCTCCCACTCGCCGGTGACGCCGAGCTCGTGGGGCGCCCCGTCGAGCAGCGTCGTCTCGATCAGCCGGTGGGCCGCCACCTCCTTGGCGAAGAAGCGGCTGTCCATCGCCGCGCGCAGGTCGGCGGCGGCATCGGCGCTGAGCGCCCGCAGCACCCGGTCCTCGGAGAGGAAGACGCGGCTCATCGGATCGCGGAAGGATCCGGCGTCAGCGGTGGGTGCGGTCATGGTGCTCCTCGATCGGGGCCCGGCTCGGCATCGACCCCACGTCGGAGGGTGATGCCGCGGCGGCGGATGGTGCGGGCTACTGTGTTCGCCACTGTCTCGGGGGACGAGGCACGCACAATTGCCATGGGGTTGCCAATGTTTGCATACCTGGATGCGGGTAGCGGGAGCATGATCCTCGGCGCCGTCGCGGCCGGTGCCGCCGGTGTCGGTGTCGCCGCACGCTCGGCCTTGTCGAAGTTCAAGAAGAAGGGCAAGGCGGACGAGTCGACCGAGCAGGTCGAGGCGAACGAGCCGGAGCCCGAGACTGCGGCCGACTGACACCCCGCTCGGTCCGTCCGACGGCGCGTTCCGTCGACGGGTGCTCATGTCCTGCGCCGCGCTGGGGGCCACCGTCGCCGTGTCGCTGGCTTGCGCGCCCGAGCGGACGCAGCAAGATCGGGTGCTGCGTCCGGTCGTGAGCGAGACGTCGGTGGTGACCCAACCGGATGCCTCGGAGACGAGCGTCGTCGTCGTCACCCGACTCGAGGGCTACGTCGGTGAAGCGATGGGGTTCTCTCCTGCCGAGTCGAGCTGCGTCGTGGCGGCCATGGTGCAGGCCGACATGAAGGAGTCGTGGTTCTTCGACCCGCCCACCGAGGACGTGCACGAGCAGGTGCTGCGCTTCATGCAGCAGTGCCTGGCCGATCCGGGCACGTACACCGCACCGACCGACCAGACGACCACACCCCCGCTGCCGACTGCCGGACCGTGACCCGATGACGACCGCTGACTCCGTCGACGCTCCGCCGCCACCGCCGCCGTTCGCCGGCGACGTCGCGGCGGCCGTCGGCGAGGCGTGGCCGGTGCGGGTGCTGCGCTGGTTCTCCCGCGCCGTGACCGTGTACTGGCCGATCCTGCTGGTGGCCCTGGCCGCCTTCGGCATCCGGGTGTGGATCCAGCAGGACTGGATGCCCGAGTGCACGGCGGAAGAGGTCGCCGTGCGCACGACGCTCGACGACTGCTACGCCGTCGGTGGGGACGCGTCCTACTACCGCGACATGGCCACCAACGTGTCCGAGGGCAACGGGTACACCCTGGTGAACCTGGCGACCCTCGAGCTCGTGCCGGGCGCCGATCACCCGCCCGGCTACATCACGTTCCTGGCCGGGCTCAACACGGTCGGGCTGTGGACCCTGAACCAGCATCGGTTGGCGTTGGCGGCCGTCGGCTCGATCAGCGTGGCGCTGATGGGGCTGCTCGGCTGGCGCCTCGGCGGGCGCTATCCCCGGGCCACGGGCGTCGTGGCCGCCAGCCTCGCCGCCATCTATCCGGGCTATTGGATGGCGGACACGCTGTACATGTCCGAGTCGTTCTTCATCCCGTTCATCGTGCTGACCCTGCTGTGCGCCTACCGGTTCTGGCGTGGGCCCGGGTGGTTGAACGCCGTGTGGTTGGGCGCGGCGGCCGGTGGCGCCTGGCTGACCCGCGGCGAGGCGGCGCTGGTGCTCGGCTTCATCGTCGTCGGCTTCGTCGTGTTCATGCGCACGGTGACGTTCTGGCGGCGCTTCGCCATGGGGGTCGTCGCCTGCGCCGTGTGCGTGGGGATGATGACCCCGTGGATCGCCTACAACCTGAGCCGGTTCCCGGAGCCGATCTTCATCGCCGCCACCGGCCCGGCGCTGGCCCTCAACTCGTGCGACGAGGTGTGGGAGGGCGACGCCGCGGGCTTCTACAGCTTCGGGTGCCTCAACCGCTACACGGCCGAGACCATCGCCGAGGACGGCAAGTACACCGACGCCGGCATCCGCAGCCGTGCCACCGAGTACATCCGCGACAACCTCACCTCCCTGCCGGGCATCGCGGCGATCCGGGTGGCGCGCATCTATGGCGTGTACGCCATCGGCGACACCGAGCTGCGCAACGCCCTGGCCGAGGGGCGGCGCCAGGACTGGGTGCAGGCCCAACAGCTCATGTACTACGCCATGGTCGCGGGAGGGATCGTGGGGCTGGTGGCGCTGCGGCGCCGCCGCATGCCGATCAGCCCCATCGTCGGGCCGATCCTGGCCGTGGCTGCCTCGGTCGCAGGCACGTTCGCCATCTACCGCTACCGCCTGGCCGCCGACACGGCGATCATGGCGGTCTGCGCCGTGGGCATCACGGCCGCCGTCGGCAAGCTCCAACGCGACTTCGGGCGGGTGCAGGTGGAGCACGACGATCCGTGGGA
>JAGQTE010000066.1 GCA_020439175.1 Acidimicrobiales bacterium
ACCGGCGAGCGGGCCGCCAGGTCGGCGTAGACGCGGCGCAGGCGGCCGGCCGTCGTCGACCAGGTGTACGTGCTCGCCCTGCGCGCCGCCGCCGCACCCAGCTCGGCCGCCCGCGCCGGGTCGGCCAGGATCGGCGCCACCGCGGCGGCGTAGGCGTCGGCGCCGTCGCCCTCGACCAGCTCGCCCGTCCGGCCGGGCTCGACGATGGTCGTCAACCCGCCGACCGCAGCGGCCACCACCGGGGTGCCGCAGGCGGCGGCCTCCAACGCGACCAAGCCGAACGACTCGGAACGGCTCGGCACCAGCACCACGTCGGCGGCGCGGTAGTAGGTCGACAGGAGGTGATGCGGCTGCGGCGGGATGACGCGCACCCGGTCGCGCACGCCCGTGCGCTCGGCGATGGCGAGCGCCTCGGCCAGCTCGGCCTCGCCCTGCGTGCCGGACGGTCCGCCCACGACGACCAACGTGGCGTCCGGGTCGTCGAGCAGCGCCAGCACCTCGACCGCCAGCGTGAGCCGCTTCAGCGGCTGGATCCGACCGACGAACAGCAGGACGCGACCGTCGCCCAGGCCGAGGGCCGCTCGGGCGCCGGCCCGGTCGCCGGGCGCGAAGAAGGCGTGGTCCACCCCCGGGGGCACGATCTCGATGCGGTCGCGGCGGGCGCCGTAGTGCGCCACCAGGTCGTCCGCCTCGGCGACACCCGAGGCCAAGATGACGTCGGAGCAGCCGATGACCTCGGCCTCGGCCTCGATGCGATGCTCGGGCTCGGGGTCGCCGGTGATGGCCTTGACGCGCGCCAGCGTGTGGAACGTCGACACCAGCGGCAGCTCGAACTCGTGCTTGAGCCGGTGACCGGCCAAGCCCGACAGCCAGTAGTTGGCGTGGATCAAGTCGACCGGCTCAGCGGTCACGAGGTGGGCGCGCACGCCGTCGACGAACTCGTCGACGATCGACTCGAGCTTCTCCTTGGGCAGGTCGACCGGGCCGGCGTCGACGTGCACGACGCTGAACCCCGGCTCCACCTCGACCACGGCCGGCAGGTCCTCGCTCCACCGCCGCACGTAGACGGTCGAGGCCACGCCCGCCTGCGCCAGCGAGCTGACGAGCTCCCGCACGTACACGTTCATCCCACCGCTGTCGCCCACCCCGGGCAGGGCCAGGGGCGACGAGTGCAGCGAGAGGACGGCGACGGTGGTCACGGAGATGGTCAACCCCGCGCCGGCGCCGGAGATTCCGCCCGGAACGATTCGTAGATGCTGATCAGGGCGCGCTTCTGGTCTTCGGTGAGGTGCACGTCGCGCCGGATGTGGCCGACGAGATCACCGTCGGCGGGCGGCTCGTCGAGGATGCCCGCCCGCACGTAGAGCGTCTCGGACGAGATCTCCAACGCCCGGGCGATGTTCTGGAGGATCTCCGCCGACGGGCGGCGCAACCCCCGCTCGATCTGGGAGAGGTACGGGTTGGAGATGCCCGACAGCTCCGAGAGCTTGCGCAGCGACAGCTCCCCACGGTTGCGCTGCTCCCGGATGAACTCGCCCAGCTCGTTCCAGCGCTGCTCGAGCTCGTTCATGTCTCCAGCAGCGTCTCGACGGACGCCTCGCCGGTCCGGTAGCGCCGGGTGATCTCCGCCTGCAGGGCGTCGATGACGTCGAAGGCGGCCTGCCGCAGCGCCGACACCTTGCCCTCGAAGTCGCGCAGCTCCTCGGCGAACGCCGTGAGGTCGGCGTCGGACATCTCCGGCACGGCGGCCATCCGGTGCGCCGAGGCGATCACCCCCAGCTCGGCGACGAGCTCCGGGTCGAGGTCGGTCGGCTCGAGCGTCTGCACCAACCGACCGGTGCCCGCCGGGCGAGCCTGCTCGCCCAGCGTCTCGGGCAGCGACGCCACCAGGCCGGCCAGGTCCGACGGCCCCGAGCCGTCCGCTCGACGCGCCAGCTCGTGGCGCACGATGTCGAGCGGGCCCTGCACCATCCGCCGCAGGTACGACAACCCGGTCTCCTCGCCGACGCAGGCGTCGCGTCGAGCACGCACGTCCTCCAACGACAGCGCCGTGAGATCGTCGAGCTCTGCAGGATCGGGCATGGGCATGGTCCTCGTCCTTGCGGCACCCCGCGCCGCCGCTCGAGGTGTGCGCAGGTCAGCGTAGCCCTCGCGCCGGCCCGACTCCCAGGGAGGACGGTCGGCTCAGGCCACGCCGAGGTACGACCAGAACAGCACCAGGAACGCCGGACCCGCCACCATCAGCGAGTCCAACCGCCGCAGCGCCGGCGCCTCGGCGCTGGCGGCCGGCAGGGTCAGCGACGCCGCCACCTCGCCGAACGGGGCGCACAGGCCGACGACCCCGCCGAAGATCCACGGATGCTGGGCGTCGGCGAACGGCTCGAGCTCGAACACGCTCACCAGGACGCTGATGGCGAACGCCCCGACGCCGACGACGATCAGGCCGGCGAAGATGCCCGGCAGGGGCGTCGCCGCCTCCGCCCCGACCATGAAGTTGCCGACGTCGAAGGCCGTCACGAACCCGATCAGCAGCAGCGCGCCCACGATGCTCGTGCGGTACATCAACACCGGCGACGCCGCCGCCAGACCGACGAAGACGCTGATGCGCACGGTCATCCCGGCCGAGGACAGGAACGGCTTGCGTCGCCGGCGGCGCAGCAGGGCCGCCACCAGCGCCAACACGACGACGGCGATGGCCACGGCACCGGTCAACCCGACGCCCCAGATCGCCGCGACCGGCATGCCCCCGGCACCCAGCGCGGCGACGAGGCGGTTGGGCTGGCTCCCGACCTTGCGCCACTCGCGTCCGGCCTGCAGCGCGGCGATGGCGGCGATCAACCCGTAGAGGGCACCGAGCCAGGGCAACCCGGCCCAGAACGCACCGGCGAGCACCAGGCCCCACAGCACACCGACACGGATCCGCGGTCCGTGCAGGTCGGGCATGGCGAACACCCGGGCCAACCCGCGCGGCGCCGGCACCGCCGGCAGCGACCCGGTCGTGGGTCCGGCCGGCAGGGGCGCCCGGTCGAAGCCACCCGGCGCAGAAGCGGG
>JAGQTE010000003.1 GCA_020439175.1 Acidimicrobiales bacterium
CCGGCCGCGTCGACAAGAGCCGCAGAGGTCTCGTCGATGGCCGGGTAGATGTAGCGACCCCGCTTGAGGAAGGGCCGCACCTGGGTGTTGCGACGTCGCCCCACCGGCTTGAGGACGCCACCGAAGTCGCGCCAGCCGTAGTAGGGGACTTTCGCCTTGCCGCCGACGATGTAGATGGAGTTCCCGCCCGACGTGACACGCACGGAATCGAGCAGGCGCCCCGACTGCCGCTTCTTGCGAACAGTCGGGGAACGCAGATCCGAAGCGATGCGGCGCTTGACGGCACCGAGCGTGGCGGTACGCACCACGCCCTTGAGCTCGTCCCGCAGGACGGGCACCATCGTCGGTTCGAGCCGTCGGGTAGCTGCACGCAGCTCCCGCAGCCCGGTGACGTTGACCTCGGCGATCTTCGTCGCCACGGCGACGTCAGACCGAGATCGGCGTGATGTCCCCGGCGGGCGACACCATGCCCTTGATGGACACGCCGCCGTCGACGGGGACCTCGTACTCGATACCGACGTAGCCGGTGCCGTAGAAGTACGAGCCCGACTTCATGTAGGCATAGAACTTCCGGGCGGAACCGTCACGCGCTGCGGCGATGAGCGAGGTGGCGTCATCCCACCAGCCCTCGAAGCCGAACTCGGCCGGCGGGAGACCGGCCAGGTTGTGCTTGTTGAGGTCGCCGAACGCGGTGACGTCCTCCATGTCGGGGGACCAGTTGCCGTTCCACTTGCTGACGGCGACCGCCGGCTCAGCCGCAGCGGACGAATCCGCCAGGCCGATGTACAGCGCGCCGTTGCGGCCATGAACTCGGGCCATGATTGCCTCCGGGGTGTTGGCTAGAGGGTTGCTTGCAGCACGCTCGCGGCGTGCTTGGCGAAGGTCTGCCCGGCCACAGCGGCTTGCGCTTGGCGGGCTACGTCGAGGCGGGCGTCGTCGTGGGCGAGCCACCAACGCAACTTCTCGGACAGGTCGTCGGGGCCGTCGAAGGTGGGCACGAAGCCGAACCGCTCCCGGTTCTCCCCGCGTGGCTCCGTCAGGTAGAAGGTGCCGAGGGCCGCCAGCTCGACCTCACGGGGACCCATCGCCCACCCGTCGGACAGGCCGGGGCGCTGCGCCTCGCGGCGATAGATGTTCAGCGAAGCCCTGGTGCCGCTGTAGAGCTTGACGGTCTCGTCATTCGGGCAGCACTCGTTGATGTCGTGGGCGAGGTACTTGCGTAGCGGGGAGTCGTCGGCGAGCGGCGCCCAATGCCCGCCCAGGGCGAGGTCGATGCCGTCCCAGTCGACAGCCTCGAGCAGCTCGATGCGGGAAGGGAACGCCGAGCCGACGAAGCACACGTCTGAGCGGTACTCCGGGCCGACGTCGCGGCGGTAGTGCTTGGCCGGGTTCCACGCGTGCGGCAGGTAGTAGGTGTGGCGGTTGTGGCCCTTGAACACGTCGAGGTTCGTCGGGTCGTTGACGATGGCAGCGTCCACGAACGCCGCGAGGGGGGCTTGGTCGTCGTCCTCGTAGGGCGACTCGGTGAAGATCATCACCGTGGGCATCCGCCGCTCGCGCAGCAGGTTGAGGGTCTTGGCTGACACGTAGAAGCCGGACACGATGACGACGAGGTCGGGCCACCACTCGAAGGCGGCGCAGCGGATGAACGGCTGCACCTTGTCGGCGACGTCGTGCCAGTCGTCCACCTTGGCGCCCAAAGCGGCGTCTGCGGCGGCGAAATAGCCGAGGTACTC
>JAGQTE010000067.1 GCA_020439175.1 Acidimicrobiales bacterium
GGGCGAAGCGGTAGGCGTTGCGGGCGGCTCGCCGCACCCCCTCGATGACCGCCAGCTCACGACCGAACAGCTTGACGACGCGGATGCCGCGAATCGGCTCGTCGATGGCGCGGGTGACCTCGGCCGTCTCCTGGAGCTGCAGCCACGACAACCGGGCGATGCGCTTGCGGATGCGTAGGACGAGCCACAGGTTGATCGGCAGGCACGAGAACGTCACCAGCATCAGCCCGAAGTTCAAGTAGCCGAGGTACGCCATGCCGGCGAGCACCGCCGGCGCGCTGGCCGTGAAGATCGGCACCAGGTACACGACGTTGTTCAGCTGGCCGAGGTCGGTGACGGCGCGGGTGACGACCTGACCGGTGGCTTCGTCGCGCTCGTCGAGGCTGCCCGACACCAGCGAGCGGTGCAGCGTGGTGCGCACCCGGTAGTCGATGACCCAGCGGACGCGCGTCATCATCAGCACGGCGCCGATGGTCAGCGACACGTGGGCGACGCCGAGCACCGCCATCCGCACGACCAACGGTCCGAGCGGTTCGGACTGGGCGTCGACGCCCTGGTCGATGACGGCGACGGCGGCCTGGCCGAGGGCGATCTGGGCGACGAAGCCGACGCCGCTGACCGACACGGCCGCCCACAGCCACCACCGCTGCTCCTGGACGACCTGCCACAGCAGCGTCCGCGCCGGGGCGCGCCCGAGGATGTGCGCGAGCAACCGTCGCACCGGCACGCGCCGCCGCCTCGGCCTCGGTTCGGTCCCCCCGGACCCGGATGCTGCGATCGCCCGTACCTCCCCCTGGCTCGGACCCGCAGAGCCTCCCACGGCCCGCCGATGGCCGACGTATGGCGGGCGGTCAGCGTCGGGCGGCCGGGTCAGGCCGGCGGCGGCGCCGGGGCGGTGAGGGCGGCGAAGAACGGCTCGTTGAAGCCGCCGCTGCCGAACGAGATCGCCTCGAGGGACAGCACGGTGCCGTCGACGAAGGCGAGGTCGACCTGGTCGGTGACGGCGCCGGCGCCGCGGCGCGCTGCGAAGACGTTGCGCGGGAACGACGCCACGTGGCGCTTCACCTTGATGCCGAAGCCCTTGGGCTTCACCTCGAACACGTGCAGCGTGGTGGCGGTGAGGGCGTAGACCCCGATGCGCGGCAGGTTGCCGGCCGCCTTCGACGCCGCCGACTGCATCGCCATGCCGGCGGCGCCCGAGACGCCCATCAGCACGCCACCGGCGGCGGCCGAGCCCCGGGGCTGGAGCTGGCCGATGGCGATGATCGGCTCGGGGACCATCGGCTGGACCGAGCCCAGCCACTTGGCGCGGTACTTCTCGTTGCGGTCAGCCACGGCTGCGTAGTGTGGCGCAATGCTCGACGCCGTGCCTGCGGAGCTCGACGACATCGACCTCACCGATCTCGACCGCTTCGCCTACGGCTTCCCGCACGACGTGTTCGTCCGCCTGCGGCGTGACGCCCCGGTGTGGTGGCACCCGCCGACGCCGACGACGCCCGACGGCGAGGGGTTCTGGGTGCTGGCGCGCCACGCCGACATCCATGCCGCCGCCGGCGACGCCGCCACGTTCTCGTCGGCCACCGGACCGGGGCGCACCGGGGGCGGCTCGCTCATCGAGGACATGCCCAATGAGCTGGTGGCCGGCGTGCTGTTCAACATGATGGACGACCCGCGCCACCACGCCATCCGCAAGCTGGTCATGCCGTCGGTGGCGCCGCGGCGGATGCGCGAGCTCACCGACGATCTGCGGGCGCGCACCGCCGCCATCCTCGACGCCGTCGTCCCTGCCGGCGGATGCGACCTGCTGGTCGACGTGGCGGCGGAGCTGCCGCTGCAGGCCATCGCCTGGCTGATGGGCATCCCGCAGGAGGACCGCCACCAGCTCTTCGCCTGGGCCAACGCCTTCTTGGACTACGACGACCGCGA
>JAGQTE010000068.1 GCA_020439175.1 Acidimicrobiales bacterium
GCAGGTGCGCGAGGTCGTGCTTGGTCGCCACGTCGGCCCAGCCGATCGGGGGGAGGTGCTCCATCAGCGTCGTCGCCTGCTCGGGTCCGATCGCCGCCTCGAGGGCGACGTACAGGTCGTGTCGGTCTTGCTCGGTGATCGCCATCTCCGGCTCCTGATCGCTGCGGTCAAGAGGGGAGGTGCGGTCCCGATCCACCCCTGCGGGTGTCGGACCAGCATAGACACACCACCTGCATGTCGCTTCGGGTTTGCCGCAGCGGCGCAGCCGACGCTGCCGATACCACGGCTCCGGTAGGTTCTCGCTCGACTCGTGCCGGGGGGCGCGGCGAGGACGTCGAGGGGGTCCGATGGAGCAGTTCGCGGGGAAGATCGCGGTCGTCACCGGCGGCGGCACCGGCATGGGGCGCGAGCTGTGCCGGCAGCTCACCGCCGAGGGCGCCAGCGTCGCCATGTGCGACGTCTCCGAGACCGACATGGCCGAGACCGCAGCGCTGTGCGTCGAGGGCGCGCCGGAGACGGTACGCATCGTCACCTTCGTGGCCGACGTCTCCGACGAGGCCCAGGTCCTCGCCTTCCGTGACGCCGTCGCCGCCGAGCTCGGCACCGACCACATCGACCTGCTGTTCAACAACGCCGGCATCGGCGGCGGCGCCAGCATGATCGCGTCGCCGCGCGACGAGTGGGAGCGCGTCTTCGCCGTCGACTGGTGGGGCGTCTACTACGGCGTCCGAGCCTTCCTCCCGCTCCTGCTGGCCAGCGACGAAGGGCACGTCGTCAACACGTCGAGCGTCAACGGCTTCCATGCCGCGCTCGGCCTCAACGGTGCACACACGGCCTACAGCTCGGCGAAGTTCGCCGTGAAGGGCTTCACCGAGGCGCTGGTCACCGACTTCCGCGTCAACGCTCCGCACCTGCACGCCCACGTCGTGATGCCCGGCCACATCGGCACGTCGATCGTCACCAACACCAACAAGGTGCTCTCGAGCGGCATGTCCGCCGAGGCGCAGGCGGCCCGTCGGCGCGAGATGGTGTCGTCAGCGGGCTTCGACGCCTCGCAGTCCTCCGACGACGAGATCGAGAACCTGATGGCGATGTTCGGCGAGGGGTTCAAGATGATGGCGCCGACCACCGCCGCCGAAGCCGCCACGATCATCCTCGACGGCGTCCGGGCCAACCGCTGGCGGATCCTCGTCGGCGCCGACGCCGAGGCGCTCGACGCCGCCGTGCGCGACACGCCCGAGGAGGCCTACGAGCCGACGTTCTGGCCCCGCCTCCAGGAGCAGGGCCACTTCGTCGGCGGCGGACAGCGCTAGCTCAGCTCAGACCCACTTGCCGGGGTTCAAGATGTGCTCGGGGTCGAGCGCGTCCTTGATGCGTCGCGTCAGCTCCAGCACGTCGTCACCGAGCTGCGCCCGCAGGTGACGGGCCTTGAGCACGCCGATGCCGTGCTCCCCGGTGACGGTGCCGCCCAAGGCCAGCGCCGCCGCCATCACCTCGTCGAACGCCGTGGCGGCGCGCGCCGTGGCGTCCGGGTCAGCGGCGTCGTAGGTGACCAGCGGGTGGAAGTTCCCGTCGCCGGCGTGGCCGATCACGGGGATGGCGGTGTCGTGTGCAGCGGCGATCCGCTCCACGGCGGCCAACAGGTCGGGGATGCGCGGCACCGGCACGCCCACGTCCTCGATCAGCACGGTGCCGAGCCGCTCGACGGCGGGGATGGCCATGCGG
>JAGQTE010000069.1 GCA_020439175.1 Acidimicrobiales bacterium
GATCGGCGCCGTGTCGGCGAGGCGGCCCTTGATGCACGGGATCACCATCGCCGGCACCCGGTCGAGCACCTCGAGCAGGTAGTCGGCCGAGTCGATGACCCGCTCGGTCTGGTCGGTCAGCTCCACGTTGCGGTAGCCGGCGAGGTAGCCGCGACCGCTGCGGGCGTACAGCTCGGCCAGCGCCGCGATCGTCGACCGGTCGTCCACCACGAGCCATCGCCACCCCTGGGCGTTCCCGCCGGTCGGCGCCTGCACGGCGAGCCGGAGGCACTCGAGGAGCACCTCCGGTTCGACGGGACGGTCGAGATCGAGGCGACGACGCACCGAGCGCGTCGTCGACAGCAGGGCGTCGGTCTGGGCGAGGTCGAACTCCATGTCCTTCGTCTAGCACCGCCACCGCGCACGGCGTGGGTGGACGCGCCTAGGGTGCGCCCCATGTCCGGCAAACTCGACGTCCTCGCCGCCAGCTACCCGACCCAGGAGCTCGCCGAGCAGCAGTGGGCTGCGCTGCGCTCGCTCGTGTCGGAGCAGGCGCTCCCCCTCGACGATCTCGCCGTGCTGGTCAAGGACGACCACGGCCACGTCGGGGTCGCCAAGGACCTGCACCACCCCGTCCGCAAGGGCCTGGTCGTCGGCGCCATGCTGGCGCTGGTCACCCCGGTCGGGCTGCTCGCCGGGGCGCTGGCGGGCATGGCCGGCGGCAAGCTCACCGACGTGTTCCGCCCCGGGCTGACCAAGGGCACGATCAAGGAGCTGGGCGACTTCGTGGAGAACAGCACCGTGCTGATCGTGATGACCGGCGAGCCCGCCGTCGTCGCCGCCGCACGTGAGACGCTCACCGAGGCCACCGGGATCATCTCGAAGACGATCGACACCGACCCCGAAGCGGTGCGGGCCGCCGCCGACGAGGCCTGAGCCCGCCCCGTCCCACCTAACGGATGCGGCGGGTGGTGATGGCCGAGTAGCACATCTCGTCCTCGGTGCCCTCCGACCACGTCACCCACTTCGGCTCGCCCGCCATCAGGGCGCGATCCCAGGTGCACTCGACCCGGATGACGTCGCCACGCTCGAGGATCACCTGGTCGGTCGGCTGGTAGTTGAGCTGCCAGCCGAAGTCCCACGCCGGGATGTCCAACAGCACCTGCTCGTCAGGGGTGTCGGGGTTGAGCGTCATGCGGTAGTGCACGCCCAGCTCGTGCATGTGCCCGAAGATGCCGAGGATCTCGCCCGGCCTGCCGACGCGGTGGTCACAGGACGCCGACGCCCGGGTGCCGTCGAGCACGGCGAGCTCGTCCACACTGGTCCCGCACATGGCGTGCAGGCCGTTGGCGATCAGCGCGCCCACCGGACCGAACTCCGTGTTGAGCCTTGCCAGCTCGGCGTCGCGGTCGCACAGCGGACCGGTCTCGTCCGGGGTGCAGGGGATCTCGGCCGGTGCCAGGTACAGCGAGTACTCGATGGGATCGAGCTCGTCGGGGGTGCCGTCGGCGCGCTGGAGCACCAACGTCGACTGGTCCGGCGGCGTCTCGTGCACGAAGTGGTAGTGGATCTGCAGCATCACCACGTCGCCGGGTGCGAACTGCAGGCCGGATCCTTCGGGGAACTGCGTCGGCACCTGGCCCGGCGCCCACGCCATGAACTGCTGCGAGTAGGTGCCGGTCGTCGGCGATCCGCCGCCGCCGCCCAGCGCGCCGACGCCCATGCCCGCACCGGCGGCACACGTCCAGCCCGACCCGTCGTCGTCGGCATCCGATCGGCGCAGCTTCTCCGCCGACGTCTTGTCGACGCGGAAGGCCAGGGCGTGGTGCAGGATCTCGTCCTTGTCCGGCACGAACTCGTAGCCGCTGATGGCGGTCGGTTCGGTGAACCCGGGGTCGACCACGAAGCAGCGGTAGTCGTTGCGCACGTCGGTGGAGCCGACGTAGGGCTCGGCGAGGGTCAGTTCGACGTCGGGCCGGATCGACACCGCCGGCTCGACGCTGTTGGCGATCGGCGTGGCGGGGTCGACGTCGAGCGGCCCGCCGGCGTCGGCCCAGGCCACCACGGCGTCGATCTCGCTCTGGTCGAGCGCCATCGAGTGCTGCAGCGGGACGCCGACGTCGCTCGCCGGCCACGGCGGCATGTAGCCGGCGCCGACGGCCAAGCCCAGACCCGGCGCCACCGACGCCGCGTCCGATGCCTGCTCCAGGCGCCACACCGAGGCGCCGACGCCGCCGTCGTTGTGGCACGACGCGCAGTTGGCCTCCAGGACGGGCTGCACGGTGGCGGCGAACGACGGCCCGCCGGCCGCCGCCGTCTCCACGCGCTGCGGTGCGGCGATCTGGTTCGGCGCCTCGAGCTCGTCGGCGTCGACGGCGACCAGATCCAACCGCAGCCGGGCCTCGTCGGCGGCCGACACGAACCCGATCAGGTTGATGGGCCCGACGCCGAACGCCTCGAGCGACACGGTCGCCTCGGCGTCGACGTGCAGCTCGGCGCCGTCGGGGCGCACCTGGGCGCGCAGCTCGACCGGTGCCGTCGTCTCTTTGACGGTCAGGTCGCCGTGCACCGTCACGTCGTAGGTCTGGCCGTCGGCCACGGCGTCGGGCAGCCCGTCGATCGTCGAGGCGCGGTACGTGGCGAGCGGAAAGGTCTGCGACTCGAGGAAGTCGTGCTGGAGGCGCTGGTCGCGCAGCGCCTGGTCCGAGGTGAGCTGCTGCACGTTGATCACGACCTCGCCGAGGCGGGCGGCCGAAGGGTCGGCACGGTCGAGGCCGATGTCGCCGGCGATGCCGCTGGTCGATCCGGTCGCGGTGTGCTCGGTGCCGGCGAGCTGCTCGGTGACCTCGTAGGTCGCCGACGACCGCGAGGCGTCGATGCGGTAGATGGTCTCGCTCGGCGATGCCGGTGTGAGGCGTGGCGCCGTCGGCACGGCGAACGACACCTCCACCTCCGGGACCCGCAGCAGCTGTGACGCGGCCCAGGCCGTCGTACCCAGGAGCACGACGGCCAGGCCGATCAGCACCGTGACGATGGGATGGGTACGCCGAAAGGCGCGCAGCCGCTGCACGGTGAGCAGTGTGCCGAGGGTGAGCTATGACCCTCGTATGACGGATGGCACACCGCCCGTTGCCGGGCGGTGTGCGCCGCGATCAGATGACGCGGACCTTCTGGGCCTCGGGGCCCTTGCGGCCGTCGCCGATCTCGAACTCGACCTCTTGGCCGGCCTCGAGGGATCGGTAGCCCGACCCGTCGATGTTCGAGAAGTGGACGAACAGGTCCTCGCCGTCGTCACGGGAGATGAAGCCGTAGCCCTTCTCGTTGTTGAAGAACTTCACGGTGCCGTTTGGCATGACTTGCCTTCGCTTTCTTTGAACCCCGTGCTGCCGACCGGAGGTCGACTGCTGCGCGCGAGGTCCGGCCACGTTAGCCGGGACGCGCTCAGCGCGCGACAAGTCGCAGGACCGGGAGGTGTCGGGAGACCGACGTCCGGTAGTCGCGCCACTGCTTGTTGTACGCCGCGCAACGCTCCAGCATCGCCGCTCGCTCGTCGCCGGTGAGCTCGTGGGCGCGCACCTCGAGGCGTCGGCCGGCGACGCGGACCTCGGCGTCCGGTGTCGCCCGCAGGTTGAAGTACCACGCCGGCGGGCGCTCCTGGCCGTAGTTCGAGGCGATGAGCACGAAGGCCCGTTCGTCGGCGGCCGGGTCGTCGTCGGGCATGTAGAGCAGGGGGACGACACGCTGGCGGCCGGTCTTGGCGCCGACGGTCACGAGCACCAGCGCGTACTGCGAACGTCCGAGGCGGTGCGGCCGACCGTCGGTGCGCACGAGCAGCCCGCCGTGCACCTTGGCGAAGGTCTGGAACCAGCGGCGGGCGATCGGTCCGTAGGCCATCGCGCCAACCTAGCGATCGGCTGCGGCAGGATGCGGCGGTGCTGACCATCCTGCTCCCTCCGTCGGAGGGCAAGGCGCCCGGCGGCGACGGGCCACCGTGGACACCGACCAGCGGACGCTTCGGCGAGGCGCTCGGCGACCGGCGCAGCGCGGTCGCCGACGCGCTCGGCGACCTCGACGGCGGCGACGCCCGCCTCCTCGGCGTGCGCGGCGACACGCTCGCACGATCGCAGGCGGCGAACCGCGCCCTGCGCGGCGCACCGACGCTTCCGGCGTGGCAGCGGTTCACCGGCGTGGTGTGGGATCACCTCGACATCGGGTCGCTGGACGCCCGCACACGTCGACGGGCGATGCGCTCGGTGCTCGTCGTCTCGGCGCTCGGCGGCGTCAACGCGCTGGACGACCCGCTGCCCGAGTTCCGCTGCAAGCTGTCGGTGTCGCTGCCCGAGCTGGGGAAGCTCTCGACGTGGTGGCGGCCCGCCGTCACGGACGTGCTGGCCGGCGCGCTGCGCCGCCGCCTGGTCGTCGACCTGCTGCCCGCCGAGCACGCCGCAGCCTGGGACGCGTCGCGATGCGGCGGTCGCCTGGTGCGGGTGCGCTTCGTCGGCCGGGACGGGCGCGTCGCCGGGCACACCGCCAAGGCGGCCAAGGGGCTGCTGGCACGGGCGCTGCTCGAAGCCGACGACCCCGCGGCGACGCTCGATCGTTGGCGCCACCCGCAGCTGCGCCTCGAGCTCGAGCGCCCGTCCCGCTGACGGTCCGCACGTCCACGACCGCCACGGGCACCACGGGCACCACGGGCACCACGGGCCCGGCCGATCCTGAGGCCGCGACGCCGTAGGGTGGTGCCCGTGATCGGCCGGGACGACGACCCCGAGCTGTTGGCGGCGCTCCTCGACCACAGCCCCTATGTGGTCATGCGCGTCGACGGCGAGGGCACCATCGGTTGGGTCAACGCGTCCATCGAGCGGTTGTTCGGGCTTCCCGTCGCGTCCGTCATCGGCACCAACATCCTCACGTACCTCGATCTGACGTGGGACCCCGAGGCGTTGGCGTCCATCGGCGACGCGCTGGGCGCCGAGGGGATGCGGCTGCCGACGTTGTTCCGCTCGAACCTCCCCGACGGGACGTCACCGATCTTCGAGGTGTGGGCCAACGCCCAGCTCCACGACCCCGCGATCGAGGGGCTCGTCGTGTACGTGCGCCGGTGGGACGAGCGGATGCTGCTCGACGCTGCGCTGGAGTCGTCTGCGGTCGACGCCCCGCTGGTGGACACGTTGGACCTGTTGGCGCAGTCGATGGCGACCGAGACGCTCGAGGCACGGGGCGCCATCATGTTGGACCTCGACGACGACGGGCGACCGGGCACGGTGGTCGGGCACGGCCTCGACGACGCGTCCGTCGCCGTGCTGTCCGGCCCGGGCCTGTGGTCCGACGCCGTGCGCCGGGACGAACCCCTGACCGCGCCGACCGGCGGCACCGGCCTGGCCGGGAGCGCGTGCTGGTGCTGGCCGGTGCGCGACGACGACGTCCCGATCGGCTGCGTGGTGGCGCTGCGCGACGACCCCGAGCTCGAGATCGACCACTCCCGCCGCGAGGCCATGCGCCGCATCGCCCGCATCGCCGCCGTCGCCGCGGCGCGCGCCGCCTCGCACGCGTCGCTGCACCACGCCGCCACGCACGACGCGCTGACGGGCCTGGCAAACCGGGCCCGCTTCTGGGACGAGCTCGATGCCATCACCAGCGCGGCGCGCCACCCGGGCGGCAAGGCGGCGGACGGGACGGCACCGTCGGCGGCCGAGGCCTCGTCGACCATGGCGGTGCTCTACCTCGACCTCGACGGGTTCAAGGACGTCAACGACCGGCTGGGCCACGCCGCCGGCGACGCCGTCCTGGTCGAGGTGGCGCGGCGGCTCCAGGCGACGGTCCGCCGATCCGATCTGGTCGCCCGACTGGGCGGGGACGAGTTCGCCGTGCTGTGCGAGCGCGTCGCCGACCTGGACGAGCTCGAGGCGTTGGCGTCCCGCCTGCAGGCGGCGATCACCGAACCGGTCGTGCTCGACGGGGAGGCGGTGGCCATCGGCGCCAGCATCGGCATCGCCGCCCGGCCTGCCGGCGCCTGCTCCCCCGACGACCTGGTCGAGGCGGCCGACGCCGCCCTGTACCGCGTGAAGTTCGGCGCCAAGGGCGGCTGGCTCGTGAGCACCGGGCGATGAGCGCCACGGCGGGACGCCGCAACGAGGTGGTGCTCGTGCGTCACGGCGCCACCGAGTGGTCCGTGTCGGGCCAGCACACCGGGCGGACCGACCTGCCGTTGCTGCCGGAGGGCGAGGCGGGCGCCCGGGCGATCGCTCCGGCGCTGGCCGATCGGCAGTTCGCGCTCGTCCTGGTCAGCCCGCCCACACCCGCCCGCCGCCCCTGTGAGCTGGCGGGCCTCGGCGACCGGGCCATCGTCGAACCGGATCTGCTCGAGTGGGACTACGGCGACGTCGAGGGACGCACCACCGCCGAGATGCAGGCCGAGCTCCCGGGCTGGTCGATCTGGCGCGGGCCGGTGCCCGACGGCGAGACGATCGACGAGGTGGCAGCGCGTGCCGACCGGGTGATCGCCCGGGCGCGGGCGGCCGACGGCGACGTCGCCCTCGTCGCCCACGGCCACATCCTGCGCATCCTGGCGGCGCGCTGGTGCGAGTGGCGTCCCCGTGCTGGCAAGCGGTTGCCGCTCGACACCGCCACGATCTCGATCCTCGGCTGGGAGCACGAGTACCCGACGCTTCGCCGGTGGAACGCACCGCCCGTGGCCTAAGGTTGTTTGTCATGACAACTGATGCAACCTCAGGTGGCGGAGCAACCCCGGGGGACGGGTCTGGCACCGGGTCGGCGGGCGGGTCTGGTTCCCGCAAGGGTCCGATCATCGCCGTCGTCGTCGTGGTGGTGCTGGTGCTCGCGGGCGGTGGCCTGTTCTGGTTCCTGCGCGACGACGCGCCGCCGCCGGTGAGCCTCGAGACCGCCACCAAGGGCGTCGAGGGAGGCAACGGTGCCGGCTCCAGCGGCAGCGCGTCGTCCGGCGCGGCGGTCGGTGACGTCAGCGGGACCTGGACCGTCGACGCCGAGTCCGGCGAGGTCGACTACGAGTCGGCGACCGGTTCGTTCGCCGGCTTCCGCGTCGAGGAGGAGCTGACCATCGGCTCGGCCACGGCCGTCGGTCGCACGCGCGACGTCAGCGGCGAGATCGTCATCGAGGGCAACACCTTGACCTCGGCCGACATCACCGCCGACCTGTCGACGCTCACCACCAACGACTCCCGGCGCGACGGCAAGGCCCGCGATGCGCTCGACACCGACGCCTTCCCCGACGCCACGTTCGTGCTGACCGAGGCCGTCGACTTCGGCGACCCGGCGGCGGGTCCGGTGTCGGTCCAGGCGACCGGCGACCTGACCATCAAAGGGGTGACCCAGTCGGTGACGATCCCGCTCGAGGCGCAGGTCGTCGACGGCACGATCGTGGTCGTCGGCTCGGTGCCGATCACCTTCGCCGACTACGGCGTGGAGCCGCCGAAGGCGCCCATCGTGCTCTCGGTCGCCCCCGAGGGCACGCTCGAGCTGCAGCTCCTGTTCACCCAGTCGTAGCCACCGGTGCACCCCACGGTTCTCGTGGTCTTGCGCCGCATCGGCGCGGTCGGACACCACGAGATCCGTTGGCACGACACCGCCCGATAAGGTCCCGGCGCATGGCGCTCATCGACATCTCCCAGCACGGCGACGTGCGCGTGCTGCACTGGGCCGACGGCGGCGACAACCGGTTCAACCGGGCGTCGGTCGCCGCCTGGCACGAGGCCCTGGACGAGCTCGACGCCGTCGACGGCCCGCTGGCCGTCGTGGCCGTGGGCGACGGCAAGTTCTTCTCGAACGGCCTCGACCTCGACCGCTTCGCCGCCGACGAGGACGAGGCCGGTCCCACCGTCGACGGGCTGCACCGGCTCTTCGGACGGCTGCTCCTGTTCGGCGCCTACACCGTGTGCGCCGTCAACGGCCACGCGTTCGCCGGCGGCGCCATGCTGACGTGCGGCTTCGACGCCCGCGTCATGCGCAGCGGCCGCGGGTACTGGTGCGTCCCCGAGGTCGACCTCGGCCTCCCCTTCACCGTCCCCATGTACGAGGTCGTGGCCGCCCGCCTGCCGTCGACCGCCACGCAGGAGGCGATGCTCACCGGCCGCCGCTACACGGCCGAGGAGGCGCTGGCCGCCGGCATCGTGGACGAGGTGGCCCCCGACGACGAGGTGCTCGAACGGGCCATCGCCCGGGCCCAGGCCGTCGCCACCAAGGACCGGTCGGTGATCGCCCGCCACAAGCAGCTGCTCTTCGGCGACGCGGCCGCGGCGTGCGGGTGGCCCCCGGCGTGAGCTTCGCCGCCGACACCGCCGTCACCCGGGTCGACGGGCGCACCTTCGCCGCCGAGGTGATCCCGGGGTGGGACATCGCCGGCAACGCCAACGGCGGCTACCTGCTGGCGATCATCG
The DNA here is from genome assembly GCA_020439175.1 of Acidimicrobiales bacterium. Taxonomy (GTDB): domain Bacteria; phylum Actinomycetota; class Acidimicrobiia; order Acidimicrobiales; family Acidimicrobilacustridaceae; genus JAGQTE01. The sequence continues at coordinate 8,394 of JAGQTE010000069.1, forward strand.
CCCGTGCCGTCGCCGAGGCCACCGGCAACCCGGATCCCGTCACCATCAGCGCCCACTACCTGGCCCCCGGCACCCCGGGCCCGGTCTCGATCGATGTCGACGTCGTACGCAGCGGCGGCCGGCACGCCACGGCGACCGCCACGCTGCGCGACGCAGAGGCACGGCCGTTGATCGTGACGGTGGCGACCACGACCGACCTCTCCCGGGCCGAGGGCCCTGAGCTCGTCGACGCCGACCCGCCCGCCATGCCCGAGCCGGAGGCGTGCGTGGCGATGGCACCGCCCGACGACCCCACGGCGTCGGGCGACGGCGGCGCGTCGGGGCCGCCGTCGTTCATGCACCGCGTCGACCTGCGCCTGCACCCCGACGACGCCTGGTTCGCCCGCGACCAGGTCTCGGGCAAGGCGCGGGTGCGGGGGTGGTTCCGGCTGCACGACGACGAGCCGCTCGACACGATCGGCCTGCTGGTGGCGCTCGACGGCTTCCCGCCGACGATCTTCAACGCGTCGCTCCCCGTCGGCTGGACCCCCACGATCGAGCTGACGGCGCACCTGCGCGCCCGGCCGCCGACCGGGTGGCTGCGCTGCGCCTTCTCGACCCGGTTCGTCACCGGCGGCTACCTGGAGGAGGACGGCGAGGTGTGGGGCGACGACGGCCGGCTGATCGCCCAGTCGCGTCAGCTCGCCCTGGTGCCGCGCGTCTCGAGCCTGCCCGCCGGGTCCTGACCGTAGAAGTCGGCCAGCACGGCGTACAGGTCGGGCTCACCCTCGCGCAGGTCGATCGGCACGTCGAAGAACGCCTCGGTGGCGACGGCGAAGAACTCCCCCGGGTTCACGCCGGCGTAGGGGTCGAGGACGCCGCTGTCGGTGCCGTGCTGCACGTCGTCATAGGTGGCGGTGCACACCTCGACCCAGCGCTGCGCCTGCTCGTCGGTGTCCATCGGCGGCGTGCCGTCGACCATGCCCGACACCATGTCCAGCACGTGCGCGAACTCGTGGAACACGACGTTGGTGCCGCGCTCGGGGTGGCGGGCGGCGAAGCGCGCCGCGTCCCACACGATGAACACGGTCCCCTCGGGCTGCGCCTCGCCGAGCAGCTCCATCGGCTCGTCGCTGACCAGGCCCGGCACCTGGGAGTGCTCGCCGCGGGCGTGCACCGTCGTCGGGTGCACGATCACGGTGCGCACGCCGTCGAGCCACGCCTCGGGCAGCTCGAGCACCAGCAGCGCCGCCTGTGCCGCCACCACCACGATCACCTCGTCGGTGAGGGCGAACCCGTTGGCGGGCTCCCACCGCAGGCGGGCGATCAGCCCCAACGCCACGTCCTCGACGCGGGCGCGCTCGCCGGCGTCGAGCAACGCCCAGTGCCGCCACCGCCGGTCGAGGATGTCGCGCCACTCGGGCAGGAACCCGGCCTCGAGGGTGGCCTTGCGCCGTCGCCGGGCGCCAAACATCAGCGCCCCCGCATGCCGGCAGGGGCGACAGGGCCGATCGCGCCGTCAGCGCCGATCACGCCGGGGCGGGCGACGGTCGTCGGGATGGTCGTCACGCGGCGCACCGACGCAGTCTAGGGACGCGCGCGGCGCTGCCGGACGGCTCAGCGGTCGTCGTCGGTTCGTCCGATGGTGGCGCCGAACACACAGGCCGCACCGATGATCAGCACCCCGGACGCCAGCGCCGGCGCCGGGCCGACCGCTCCCGTCGCCGCCGCCCACCACCGCTCGGCGAGGGACATGGCGTCCCAGCGCTCGCCGTAGCTGCGATCGAGCGGGCCGGCCTCGTAGTTGCCGTGCAGGTGCAGCCCCGTGCCCACGAGGCTCACGAGCGCCACGATCCCGGCCACCAGCCGGGCCGCCCGCGCCCGACCGGCGGTCGGACGTCCGGCGGCGAGACCGACCGCGACGCCGAGCGCCGCCGTGCCGGCCCAGGCGCCGAACTGGAGCCCGTCGGTCCAGTGCCGCAGGAACGCCAGCTCGACCACCGTCCCCACGACGACGGCGCTGCCGAGCCACAGGAACAGGGACCGCATGCGCTCGGCC
>JAGQTE010000070.1 GCA_020439175.1 Acidimicrobiales bacterium
ACACCCGGCGCATGCCGAAGGCGTCGAGCAGCGGGGGCATGGTCTCGGCCAACGCCTTCGGGCCGAAGCCGTCGGTCATCGAGTCGGAGTCGCCGTGGTTCGGGAGGTCCGGCGCCAGCACGTGGTACCGGCCGCCGAGCGCGGCGCCGAGCTCCTCGAACATGTAGGCGGTCTGCCCGCCGCCGTGCAGGCACAGCACCGGCGGCAGCCCCCGATGACCCCACTCGAGGTAGTGGACCTGGCGGCCGTCGATCAGGACGAACCCGCTGCGGCCCCCGGTCGGGATGTCGTGCCGGGGCACGAGCACCTCGGCAACCTCGTCGTCGACGGCATCGGTGACGACCTCGTCGGTGCTCATACGAACCTCCTCGGGTGAGGACCGCCACTGCGGTTCCTCCCGTGAGAACACGTTCTAGCGCGCCGCGACCTCCCGCGCCCAGCACCCTGACGTTCGTGTCAGGTCTCTGGCAAGCTGACCCGATGGGCATCGACCAGCTGCACGCCATGACCGTCGGCGACCTCCCCCGCGAACACCGCCGCAGCTACCCCGACCGCATCGCCGTCGTCGACGGCGAGCTCCGCCTCACCTGGCCCGCCTTCGACGACCGGGTGAACCGCCTCGCCCAGGCACTCGCCGCCGACGGGGTCGCCGCGGGCGACCGCATCCTGTGGCTCGGGCAGAACTCGTTCCGCATCCTCGAGTGCCTCTGCGCCGCCGCCAAGCTCGGCGCCATGTTCTGCCCCGCCAACTGGCGCCAGTCGGCGGCCGAGGTGGCGTTCGTCGTGCGCGACCTCGACCCGGCGCTGGTGGTGTGGCAGGAGGCCGAGACCGGCGACGTCGTCCGCGACGCTCGGGCCCTCCTCGACACCGATGCCGACACCGATGCCGGGGCCGACGCCGGACGCGGCCACCGGGCGCGCTGGGTGCAGCACGACCTCGGCACGGCGGACGACCCCGACGGCGCACCGGACGGCAGCTACGAGGCGTACCTCGCCACCGGCGGCGCCGACGACCCCGACCTCCCCGTCGACCCGGCCGCTGCGGTCCTGCTGATGTACACCGCGGCGTTCGCCGGCACGCCGAACGCCGCCATGCTCTCGCACACCGCCGTGCTCACCCAGGACCTCGTCATGGGGATGATGCAGGAGATCTCGAGCGAGTACCGCTACCTGAACTGCGGACCGCTGTTCCACATCGCCACCTTCATGACGACGATGGCCACGTTCCACTTCGGGGGCACGAACGTGTTCACCCCGCGCGTCGACGCCGACGAGCTGTGCCGGCTCATCGACACCGAGCGCTGCACCGGCGCCTTCCTGATGGGGCCGACGATCAAGGAGATCCTCGAGCGCAACGCCGACGGCCGCTACGACCTGACGTCGCTGCGGGCGTTCGGCGGGATCTCCAAGCGCTGGGACGCCATGATCACCGTCGACACCAGCCCCTGGGCCCGCAAGCCGGCCGGCTTCGGTCAGACCGAGTGCATGGGCATGTTGACCCTCAACGCCTGGGGCGGCGACGCCATCGGCAACTCGGGGCGACCGACGCCGATGACCCAGGTGCGCATCGTCGACCCCGACGGTGTCGAGGTGCCGCCCGGCGAGACCGGCGAGATCGTGGCGCGCGGGGCGACCGTGCACCACGGCTACTTCAACCGCCCCGAGCTGAACGCGACACGGTTGGCCGGCGGCTGGCACCACACCAACGACCTCGGCCGCCGCGAGGTCGACGGTTCGATCACGTTCGTCGGGCCCAAGGGTCGCCTCATCAAGTCGGCGGCCGAGAACATCTACCCGGCCGAAGTCGAGGCGTGCCTGCGCGCCCACCCGGCGGTCGCCGACGTCGGGGTCATCGGTGTGCCCGACCCGACGTGGGACCAGAGCGTCAAGGCCATCGTCGTGCTGCACGCCGACGCCGAGGCCACCGAGGCCGAGCTCATCGCGCACTGCCGGGCCACCATCGCCTCGTACAAGAAGCCCCGCACGGTCGCCTTCGTCGACGCGCTGCCGCGCGACGGGTGGGCCGTCGACTACGCCGCCCTCGACGAGCAGTTCGGCGGCGGCGGCTACCCCGGCGCAGGCTGACCGGGGCGCGGCTCAGGGGCGGTTGAAGAAGACGATGCGGCGGCGGGCGAACCGCCAGCGGTCCCCGTCGCGCACCAGCTCATCGTGGTAGCGGCCCGACGACGTGATGGTGAACTCGCCGTACATGGCGTGCTCGCCCTCGCCGACCTGCGACGCCTCCTCCGGCGCCAGGAACAGGTAGTCGGTCACCGCCGCAGCCCGGCCGGCGGAGGCGTCCACGTCGATCACCGAGTTGGAGATCACGTGCTTGCCGCGACGCTCGGGCGGCTGCGCCTGCACCATGAATCCGGCGATGGCGTCGCGCCCGGCGTGCACCATGCCCATCACCTCGAAGGTGGCGTCGGCACAGAACAGCTCGGCGAACTCGGCGAACCGGCCGTCGTCGCACGTGTGGCAGTACTCGGCGAGCAGCCGCCGGATGGCCTCGGTGGCGACGAGCGTCTCGACGTCGGTGGCACGGGTGGTCATGGACGGCTCCCCTGGTCGAGCAGGCCGGCGAGCTCATCGGCCGGCATCGGACGGGCGAAGAGGAAGCCCTGGCCGTAGGTGCAGCCGAGCGACCGCAACGCGTCGGCCTGCGCCGTCGTCTCGACGCCTTCGACCACGACGTCGAGCTCGAGCGTCGACGCCAGGCTCAGCACCGCCGCCACGATCGAGCGGTCCCGCGACGACTCGTCCACGTGCTGGACGAAGCTGCGGTCCACCTTCACGACGTCGATCGGGAAGTCGAGCAGGTACGTCAACGACGAGTAGCCGGTGCCGAAGTCGTCGAGGGCGATCCGCACCCCCGTCGCCTTGAGCTCGTCGAGGGTTCGGCGGGCGATGGCGGCGTCGGCGAGCAGCATGGTCTCGGTCAGCTCGAACGTGACCCGGTCCGGCCGAGCGCCGGTCTCGGCCAGCACCGTCGCCACCACGTCGGCCAGGTCCGGCTCGGTGAGCTGGCGCGCCGACAGGTTGATGGCGACGCTGAGCTCGACGTCGAGGGCGTCCTGCCAGGCGGCGAGCTGCTCGCACGCCTGGCGCAGCACCCAGGCACCGATCGGCACGATCAGCCCCGAGTCCTCGGCCACCGGGATGAACTCGTTCGGCCCCACGAGGCCGCGCTCGGGGTGCCGCCACCGCAGCAGTGCCTCGACGCCCACCACCCGCTCGTCGTCGAGGTGGATGACCGGCTGGTAGTGCAGCACCAGCTCGTCGCGCTCACGGCCCCGGCGCAGCGCCAGCTCGGTACGACGGCGGTGCTCGACGGCGCCGCGCATGTCCTCGTCGAAGACCTCGTAGCGCGCCACGCTGGCCGTGCGCGCCCGTCCCATCGCCAGCGCAGCGTTGGCGATGAGCGTCTCGGCGGCATCGGGATCGTCGCCGGCGGCGATGCCGACGGTTGCGTCGACGAACGCCTCGTCGCCCGCCACCTCGAACGGTTCGTTGACCGCCTCGACGATGGCGGTGGCGAACCCGACCACCTCGGTGACGTCGTCGAGATCCTCGACGGCGACGGCGAAGGTGGCGGTGCCGATGCGGGCCAGGGTCGTGAAGCCGATCGGCGCCTCGAGGGCCCGCTCGATGCGCTCCGCCGCCACCCGGATGAGCTCGTCGCCGGCCTCGTGGCCGAGCGACTCGATGACCGGCGCCAGGCGGTCGATCTCGACGAACAGCACCGACACCGCCCGGCCGGTGCGCCGGGCGCGCTCGAGCGCGTCCTCGAGCTGGGCCCGGAACAGCACCCGGTTGGCGAGCCCGGTCGCCGGGTCGTGCGTGGCCATGTGCTCGAGTCGGTGCTCGAACTCGAGCCGTTCGGAGATGTCGCGCAGCACGCCCGTGAACAGCCGACCCTCCCCCGTCGTCACCTCGGTGACCGCCAGCTCGATGGGCACGGGCGTGCCGTCGGCCCGCCACCCGGGCAGCTCGTGCGTGCCCAGCCCGACGAGCGTCGGCGACGCGCCCGACAGGTAGCTCTCGAAGCGCGCTTGGAACCCGTCACGCACCTCCGGGGCGAGCAGGTCGGTCCACCGGAGGCGGCCGATGACCTGATCCGAGTCGACGCCGAAGATGCGCTCGGCCGCGGCGTTGAACTCGAGGATGGTGCCGGAGCCGTCCGTGGTGACGATGCCCTCGGCGGCGGTCTCGACGATGGCCCGCAGGCGCTCCTCGCGCTCGGCCAGCCGCTCCTCGGCCACGCGATGGTCGGTCACGTCGGCCGATGACCCGACGGCGCCGGCGGCGGCGCCGTGCTCGTCGAGCAGCGCCGAGATGCGCACACGCACCCAGCGCAACGAGCCGTCCGGGCGGACGATGCGGTACTCGGCGAGCAGCGGCTCGTGGTCGTCGAAGAGCCGGCGGACGGCGTCGATGAACTGGGGCCGATCGTCGGGGTGGATCGTCTCGAACGCCCCGTTGGGGCTGAGCAGGTCTTCCAGCGTCCGCCCCGTCTGCTCGCGCACCTGCGGGTTGGCGTAGAGGAGGCTGGAGTCGGGCGCGAGCACGAAGATGCCGATGGGCGCTTCGGTCGCCAGAAGGCGGAACCGCTCCTCGGAGTCGCGCAGCGCCTCCGCCACGGACCGGTTGATGCGCGAGTGCGCCTCGAGGCGCTCGGCCGTCACGTACTGATCGGTGGTGTCGAGCGAGATCGCCATCACGCGCCGGCTCTCGGGCACGGGCGTGACGAGGTTCCAGAACTGCCACGGCGCACCGTCGGTCTCGCCGGTCGCCATGAAGGCGTGGGGCGACGCCTCGGCGACCACCCGCTCGACGGCCTCGGCACCGAGCTCGCCGAACACCGTGATCGGCTGACCCACCAGCACGTCGTCGTCGAGACCGAGCCGGCGCTGCCCGCCGCCGAAGCACGTGGTGAACCGGCGATCCTCGTCGATGGCCCACACCACGATCGGCAGCACGGAGGCGATCGAGCGCAGGTGCCGCTCCCCCGCCGAGCCCGGTGCGCCGAGCACCTCCATGGCGAAGCTGGTGAACGCCATCGCCATCGACTCGTCGACGGGCTGCACGGCGTCGTCGGCTTCGGCGACGGCGCGCACGGGGTGGGCCGCGTCGCTGGCTCCCCTCACGTGCTCGTCCTCACCCATGCCTCGTCCCCCGACGGTCGGTCATCGTAGCGATCACGTGCTCCAGCCGCCGCCGATCCGGCGCCAGCCGCCGGCGGCCCGGGTGCCGCCGTCGACGTGCACCGTCGTGCCCGTGACGAAGGCGGCGGCGTCCGATGCCAGATACACCGCCGCGGCGGCGACGTCGTCGGGATCGCCGGCGTACGGCAGGGGCGTGGTGACGTCGATCGGCCCGATGCCGGGCGTCGGGATCATGTCGGGGGCGATGGCGTTGACGCGCACGTGCCGGTCGGCGAGCTCGAGCGCCAGGGTCATCGCCAGGTTGGCCACCGCCGACTTCATGGCGGCGTACACGGCGAACCCCGGCGCGGCGCGGTGCGCCTCGATCGACGTGATCACGGTGATGCTCCCGCCACCGGCGCGGGGCCCTGCCGGGGGCGGCATGTGGGGTACGACCAGCTGGATCAGGTCGACGACGCTCGTGAAGTTCTCCGCCACCAGCGCGTCGCGCCCCTTGGGCGCCACATCGAGGAGCTCGGCACGGAACCCGCCGCCGGCGTTGGCCACCACCACGTCGATGCCGCCGAGCGCATCGCCCACCTCCGCGATCCACGCCGCTTGCGCCGCGGCGTCGCGCACGTCGAGCACCCCGACGGGTGCGGCGCGCCCCGACCGTTCGGCGCACCGGTCGGCGACCGCCGCCACCTCGGGTGCACGATCGCAGACCGCCACCGCCGCGCCGCAGGCGGCGAAGGCGTCGGCGACGGCGGCACCGATGCCCTGGGCCGCACCCGTCACGACACAGCGGCGACCGGTGAGCGCGAAGGCGGCGGGGTCGATGGCCATGGCCTCATCCTCGCGCTCCCCGACACCGGCAGCGCCCGCCGGAGCCGACGCCTAGGCTGCCGCACCGTGACGGTGGTGACTGCGGGGGGAACGGCGCTCGTGACGGGCGCATCGACGGGCATCGGCGCGCAGCTCGCCGTCGATCTGGCGGCCCAGGGCATGACGGTCGGCATCTGCGCCCGCCGCGCCGAGCGCCTCGCCGGGGTGCTCGAGGCGTGCCGGCGGCACACGCCGGCGTCGCGCAGCTGGACCGTCGACCTGTCCGACCTCGACGCCATCGCCGCCTTCGGCGCGCGCGCCGAGGCCGAGCTGGGCAGCATCGACCTGCTGGTCAACAACGCCGCCATGCCGAAGCGCCGGTTCGTCACCGCGCTGCGCGACGACGAGATCGACGACCCGATCCGCCTCAACTACCTGTCGCCGGTGCGGCTGACCAAGGCCGTGCTGCCCGGCATGCTCGCCCGCGGGAAGGGCGCCGTCGTGTGCATCGGCTCGGTGGCGGCGCGGATGTCGCCCCCGGGCGAGACGTCCTACTCGGCGACCAAGGCGGCGCTCACCGCCTTTTGCGAGGGCCTGGCCGTCGAGCTGTGGGACACCCCGGTGTCGGCACACGTCCTGCACCCGGGGATCATCGCCACCGAGCTGTTCGACCTGCCCGACAACGACCCGTCGTACGCCGACGACATCGAAGCCCTGCCGGCATCCGCCGTCACGGAGGCGTTGCTCGAGCAGCTGGCATCGGGCGCGTTCGAGGCGTACGTCCCGTCGTGGTTCGCCGACATCGCGTCGGGCAAGGCCGCCAACCTCGACGGCTACCTGTCCGGTGCGGCCGAGTACCTGCGCGCCAAGCAGGCCGACGGCGATCCGGGAGAAAGCTGACGCTGGTGTCAGGTATCGTGCCCGCATGACCGAACGCTGGCGCTACCTCGATCTCGATCGCCAAGGCCCGTACGAGAACGGGGCGACCATGCCGGTGTTGGTGCGCTCGGTCGCCGAGCACGGCGAGCCGATCGCCCAGACCAGCGTCTGGGGGCAGACCCACCTGAACGTCGGCTGGTTCGACGACGTCGACGCCACGCTGGACCTCGACCGCTGCGCCGACCTCGGCGTGGAGGTGATCCGTCGCCAGGTCTACGGCGGCGGCACCGCCTTCTACGGCGCCGAGTGCGCGGCGATGTGGGGGTTCATGCTGCCCAAGACCGACGAGCGCTATGCCGACCTCGACGCGCTCGTCGCCCGCTTCCAACCGATCCTGCTCGACGCCCTGGCGGCGATCGGGCTCGGCGAGGTGACCTTCGAGGGCAGCTCGGACCTGCGCTGGCACGGGCGCAAGCTCGGCGCCCTGACGGCGCAGGACATCGTCGTGTGCAACTCGGTCGGCGGGTTCTTGAACCTGGCCAAGCCCGACATCGACCTGTACCTGCAGGTCGTGCGCATCCCCGACGACAAGTTCAAGGACAAGGCCGTCAAGGACATGCGCGAGTACGTCTGCACCGCCGAGGAGGTCGCCGGGCACCCGGTCAGCTACGAGGACTTCCGTGACGCCCTCGTCGCCGCTCTCGACCGCGCCGGCATCACGCTCGATCGCACCGGGTTGACCGAGGGCGAGCAGTACGGCCTGTCGAAGGTGTCGGCCAAGCTGGGCACGCCCGACGCCCTCCGGCGGGTCTCGGGCGACCGGTTCGCCGCCCGCGTCGCCGAGGCCCACCCCGACGCCCGCGTCGGCTTCGGCAACCACAAGGGGCGCAAGCTGTGCCGGGCCGGTGTCGCCGTCGCTCCCGACGCCACGATCGTCGACGCCATGATGGCCGGCGACATGCACGTCGGTACCCCCGACGTCATCGACCGCGTGGCGGCCGCCCTCGTCGGCGCCGCCGCCGA
>JAGQTE010000071.1 GCA_020439175.1 Acidimicrobiales bacterium
CGCCCGCGCGCAGGCGCAGCGCCAGCTGCAGGGCCTCGATGGCGCGGGTCTCGTCGTCGAGCTCTTCGGCACCTGCCTCGGGCGAACGCCCCGCCTCGACGGCGGCGAGGTAGCGCTCGATCGAGCGGACGTTCCAGGACCGCCGACCGCGGCGGTGCCCGTGGGCGCCGCAACCGAAGCCGGCGTAGTCGCCCTGTCGCCAGTACAAGCCGTTGTGGCGGCACTCGTGCCCGGGGCGCGCCCAGTTCGAGATCTCGTACCACCCCAACCCGGCGTCGGTCAGCACGTCGTCGACCACCACGTACTTGTCGGCCTGGTCGTCGTCGTCGGGGTGCCGCTCGGGCGCGGCCGCGAGCGGCGTGCCCCGCTCGACCGTGAGGGCGTAGGCGCTGACGTGTGGCGGTGCGAGCGCCGCTGCGGCCTCCACCGTGCGGCGCCAGTCGTCGAGCGACTCGCCGGCGGCGCCGTAGATCAGGTCGAGGTTCCACGAGGCGAACCCCGCCGCGGCCACGATGCGTGCGGCGTCGACGGCGACGGCGGGATCGTGACGCCGGCCGAGCGACACCAACGTGGCCGGCACCAGCGCCTGCACGCCGAGCGACATCCGCGTCACCCCGACCGACAGGTAGCCGGCGCAGCGCTGCGCCGTGATCGTCTCGGGGTTCGCCTCCACCGTCACCTCGGCATCGGCTGCGAGGGGGACGCGCGCCAGGAGGGCGCCCAGCTGCGCGCCGGTCAGCAGCGAAGGCGTGCCCCCGCCGAGGAACACCGTCGTGGCGGGAGGCAACCCGGCGGCCACGGCGACGTCGATCTCGCGCCCGAGCGCCGCGAGGTACGGCTCGAGCAGGTGCGGACGATCGTCCCAGGTGGCGAAGGCGCAGTAGTCGCAGCGGTGCGCACAGAACGGGATGTGCAGGTACACGCCGAACTCGTCGACGTGTCCCGCCGGCTCGCTGGACGCCCCGACGACACCCACCGCGCCGGCGTCAGCGCTCGAGCGCCAGACCGAGGTCGTCGAGACGGGCACCGGCCCGGTCGACGGCGACGCCGAGGATGCAGGCGATCGCCCGCAGGTCGTCCTTGCGGATGGTGAGCATCCGCCCGTTGAAGTCCTGGCGCTGCACCTGGATCATGGTCAGGTACCGGTTGAGCATCGTCGCCTCGGGCCCGTCCATCTCCTCGAGGCGCCGCAGGTCGATGGTGACGGTCGCGCCCTCGGAACGGCTCGACAGCGGCATGGCGCCGCCCTCGAGCTCCGGGAGCAGCTGGTCGACGGGCACGTTGTAGAACCGGGCGAGCCGCTGGAGCCGCGGCACCGAGATCGCCCGCTCGCCCCGCTCGTAGGCGCCGAGCACGGAGGCCTTGAACTCGAACTCGCTCTGGGCTTCGACCTCTTGGAGGGAGAGGCGCTTCTGCTTGCGGATCGCACGCAGACGCTCGCCGACCTTGCGGCTGTACGAACCGGTCATCTCGCCGTCGTCGGTCATGGCCATGTCATCCTCCTCCGACCCGCACCCACCATCGCCACCCCGGCGAACGCGCACCTCGTGCAGTTGCGGCGTCTCTCGATGGAACCCACGCAGTTCCTTCATTCTCACGGAACGTGAGAAATGTGTGCCCTGAGGCTACCCCCCGTCACCGCAATCGCACAATGCCGGCGCAGAAGATCGTCCGCGTACCATGTCGCCCGCATGCACGCCCTCGTCTCCGGCGCCGCCGGCTTCATCGGATCGACCCTGGTCGACGCCCTCCTCGCCGCCGGTTGGCGGGTGCGCGCCGTCGACGCCTTCACCGACTCCTACGACCCGGCCGCCAAGCGTGCCAACCTCGTCGCCGCCTCGACGCATCCGGCCTGCACGGTGGTCGAAGCCGATCTGTGCACGACCCCGCTGGCGCCGCTGCTCGACGGGGTGGACGTGGTGTTCCACCTGGCGGCGCGCCCCGGCGTCCGCCGATCGTGGGCCGGCGACTTCGGCGCCTACGTCGAGGCGAACATCACCGCCACCCAACGGCTGCTCGACGCCTGCGCCGACGCGCCCCACCTGCGCCGTCTCGTGTACGCCTCCAGCTCGTCGGTGTACGGCGACGCCGCGCCCTCGCCCAGCACCGAGGCGGCCCTGCCCCGACCGTTCAGCCCGTACGGCGTGACCAAGCTGGCGGGCGAGCACCTGTGCACCGCCTACGCCGACAACCACGGGGTGCCGACCGTGGCGTTGCGCTACTTCACGGTGTACGGGCCGCGCCAACGCCCCGACATGGCCTTCGCCCGCCTCATCGACGCCGCGCTGGCGGGCCGTGCCTTCCCCCGCTTCGGCGACGGGGGCCAGCGGCGGGACGTCACCTTCGTCGATGACGTCGTCGGCGCCACGATGGCGGCCGCCGTGACGCCCGATGTGGCGCCGGGCACCGTGTGCAACATCTCGGGCGGTGGCGCGCACCGCCTCGACGAGGCGATCAGCATCGTCGGTGAGCTCATGGGGCGGCCCGTGGCCGTCGAGCAGCTTCCGGCACAACCCGGTGACGTGCGCTCCACGAGCGGCGACGCCACCGCCGCGCGCACCCTGCTGGGATGGGCGCCCACCGTCGGCCTGCGCGACGGGTTGGCCCGCCAGATCTCCTGGCACCGCAGCCACCGGCCGGCCGAGTGATCCGGATCGCCCGAACGCTCGGGATCGGCCGGCGCTCCCTCGTCGCCTGCGACTAGACGTCGCTCGACACGATGCCCAGCCGCAACGCCGCCAGCAGTGCGCCGGCGGTGACCGCCGCCGTCTCGGCGCGCAGCACCGGACCGCCGAGCGCCACGGCCGCCGGCACCAGGGCACGCTCCGCCTCGCTCCAACCGCCCTCGGGTCCGACGGCGACGGTGGCGGCGCCGAGTCCCGGCGCCGTCCCACCTCGATCGGCGCGCACCACGGTGGGGTGCCGCTCGACGACGGCGGCGAGACCGTCGACCAGATCGACGCGCGGCAACCGCACCCGCCGACTCTGCTCCGCCGCGGCGCGGGCGATCTGACGCAGCCGGGCCAGGTTGCGCTCGCGCTTGGTGGCGTCCCACCGCACGACCGAGCGATCGGCGGAGAACAGCAGCACCTCGTCGACGCCCAGCTCGGTGAGCTTCTGGACGGCGAGCTCGGGCTTGTCGCCCTTGGTCAGCGCCACCGCCACGGTGAGCTGCGGCGACAGCGGCGGCGCCTGCAGGATCGGCCCGGCCACATCGAGCGGATGGGCGAAGCGCACCATCCGCCAGCGCCCGTCACCGTCGCCCACGGTCAGGTCGTCGCCGGCCCGCAGGCGCAGCACGCGCTCGAGGTGGTGACGATCGGCCGGGGTGAGCTCCGGGCGCTCGAGGTCGGCGACGAACAGGTGCGGCCCGTGGCGCCCGTCGGGCCCGGGCGGGACGACCGGGCTCACGAGAAGGCCGAGCGGAGCTTGGTGAAGAGCTTGCTCCCGGGCGCCGCCACCGGATGACCCTGCAGCTCGGCGAGCTGGCGCAGCAGCGCCTCCTCGTCCTTGGAGGGCTTGGTCGGCGTCTCGACCACGAGGCGGACGCGCACATCGCCGCGCCCGCGTCCGTCCACGCGCGGCACGCCCCGCCCACGCAGGCGCACCTCGGTGCCGGACTGGGTGCCCGGAGCGACGGTGATCTGCTCCGTGCCGTCGAGCAGCTCCAGCGCCAGCTCGGCACCGAGCGCCGCCTGCACCATCGCCACCGGCAGGTCGCAGTGCAGATCGAGGCCGCGCCGCTCGAAGCGCTCGTGGGGCTCGACCCGGATGTGCACGTAGAGGTCTCCGGCGCTCCCGCCGCGGGGCCCGACGGCGCCGCGCCCCGTGAGCCGCAGGGACTGGCCGTCGTCGATGCCGGCGGGCACGTCGATCGTGTAGGTGCGCTCCACCACCTGGCGCCCTTCGCCGCCGCAGTCGTCGCACCGGTGCTCGATCCACTCCCCCATCCCGGCGCAGCGCGGGCACGGGCTGGCGGTGACCATCTGGCCCAGCAGCGACTGGCGCACCCGACGCACCTGGCCGGCGCCACCGCACTCCTCGCAGCGCGACGGGTACGTGCCGGGCGCGCAGCCCGAGCCCTCGCAGGTGTCGCAGCCCACGGCGGTGCGCACGGTGACCGGTTCCTCGGTGCCGAACACGGCATCGGCGAAGGCGACCCGCACGGTGGCCTCCAGGTCGACCCCGCGCGGCGGTCCGGACGGGCCCGACGGGCCACCGAAGCCGCCACCTCCGCCGCCGAAGAACATGTCGAAGATGTCGCCCAGGCCGCCGGCGCTGCCGAAGGGCCCCTGGCCCGGGCCGCCCGCCGCGCCCTCCGGGCCGAACAGGTCGTAGCGACGACGACGTTCGGGGTCCGACAGCGTCTCGTAGGCGACGGCGATCTCCTTGAAGCGCGCCTCGGCGCCGGCGTCGTCGGGGTTGGCGTCGGGATGATGCTCCCGCGCCAGGCGCCGGTACGCCCGCTTGATGTCGTCGGCCGAGGCGTCGGCGGTGACGCCGAGCAGGGCGTAGTAATCCGTCGGGGCGGTGGCGCTCATTCGCTCAACCGATCGCCGAGGCCGCGGCTGACGATGGCGACCGCCGCCAGCGCCTGCTGGTAGTGCATGCGCGACGGGCCGAGCACGCCGATGGTGCCGATCGGCTCGCCGTCCGCGGCGTAGGGCGCCACGACCAGCGAGCACTCCGCCAGCGGCTCGAGCCCGGTCTCGGCGCCGATCGCCACCGACAGGCCGCGGTCGAGCACGTCGCGCATCAGCGTCACGACGACGTACTGCTGCTCGAGGACCCGGAGCACCTCCGACACCTGGGCCACCGCGTCGAACGAGCTGGCGAGCCCCGACGCCCCGGACGTGAAGACCCCGGCGTCCTGCTCGGTGACACCCCCCAGCACGTCGAGCGCCAGGCGCACGATGGCGTCACGCGCCGCGGGGCCGAGCGGCTCGATCTGCGCCGCCTCGGAGAGGACCGTGCCGACCAGCAGCTCGCTCAGGCGCACCGTCGCCGCCGTCAACGCCGCGTCGTCGGTGTCCTCGTCGAACTCGAGGGTGTGCTTCTCGATCACGCCGTTCGAGAGCACCACCACGACCAGCGCCACCCGCGGTGCCAGCCCGACGAGCTGCACCGAGCGCACGGTCGCCTCGGAGTGCGGCGGCCCGACGACCACGGCGGCGTAGTGGGTCAGGTCGCTCAACAGGCGGCTGGTGGCCGAGAGCATCTCCTCGAGCTCGCCGTGTGCCCGCTCGAAGAACGTCCGGACCTGCGCGGCGTCGAGGGGTGCGGACCGCATGCCCTCGTCGAGGTGGTCGACGAACCAGCGGTAGCCCTTGTCGGTGGGGACCCGTCCCGCCGACGTGTGCGGCTGGGTCAGGTACCCCTCCTGCTCGAGGACCACCATGTCGTTGCGCACCGTGGCGGAGGACACCTGCAGCGACGCCGCCCGTGCCACGTGCGCCGAGCCCACGGGTTGCGCCGTCTCGATGTACTCCTCGACCACCGCGCGCAGGATGTGCGCTTTGCGTTCGTCGAGCATTGCCCTGGGTCACCTCGGGTCGAAGCGGTCAGCACTCGATCCTACCGAGTGCTAACGCCCGTCCGGAAGGTCACCCTGGGAGGTCACCCCGGGAGGTCGCCGGCGCGCCCGCCGCCGTCGGGCAGATCGAGGCCGGCGGCGCGCCCCAGCCGGGCGTAGGTCTGCAGCGTCGTGTCGACGATGCGGTCCATGTCGAACTCGGCGACCGCCTTGGCCGCGGCGGCGTCGCCCATGCGTCGCCGCAGGTCCGGCTGGCGCACCAACGTGCGGATGGCCTCGGCCAGCGCCACCGGGTCGCGCGCCGGCACCAGCAGACCCGTCGTGCCCGGATCGACCACCTGCCGGCAGCCCCGGATGTCGGTGGCGATGACGGGCAGGCCGCTCGCCGCCGCCTCCATGGCCGAGCGTGGGAACCCCTCCCGGTACGACGCCAGCACGTAGCAGTCCATGGCGGCGTAGAGGCGCTCGACGTCGTCCCGGCGGCCGAGGGCGACGACGTTACCGCCGTCCACGGCGCCGGCGATCTCGGTCGGACCCACGGCGTCCTCCTTGTCGGGGTCCGCCGGGCCCACCACCACCAGGCGCGCCTCGGGTGCCGTACGGGCCAACGTGGCGGCGGCGGCGAACACCTCGCGGTAGCCCTTCTCCGCCACCATGCGCCCGACGAGGCCCACCACGACGTCGTCCTCGCCCACGCCGAGCTCGGCCCGGACCGCGGCGCGCGTGCCGTCGATCCGTCCGGCCGGCGAGAACCGCCCGAGATCGATGCCGTTGCCCAGCAGCACCAGGCGTCGGCGCGGCACCCCCAGGGACGCCAACCGCTCCAGGTCCTCGACGTTCTGCACCAGCTCGGCGTCCGAGCAGGTCACCGCCAACCGCTCGATGCCGTAGACCGCCACCCGTCGCGCCAGGCGGTCCTGCTCGGTGGCGTAGAGGCCGTGCTGGGTGTTGACGACGATCGGCACGCGGGCGAGCCGGCCGGCGATGCGCCCGTACACGCCGGGCTTGGGGTTGTGCGTGTGCACGATGGTCGGCCGCAGCCGGCGCAGGACCCGCACCAGCTCGACGACGGCGGCGGCGTCATGGGTGGGCGCCACCGCCCGGGTGGCGTGGTGCAGCGGCACGTGGCGGATGCCGGCCGCCTCCAACGACGCCACGTGCGGTCCGGGTGCCGAGACCCCGATCACCTCGTAGCCGGCGGCGGCGAAGGCGCGCAGCTGGGGGCCGAGGAGCCAGTCCAGGCTCATGTCCGTCGTGGTCAGGTGCACGAGGCGCGGCGCCGCGCCG
>JAGQTE010000072.1 GCA_020439175.1 Acidimicrobiales bacterium
CCCACACGTAGAACGCCCCGTCTGCCGGGGCCACCTTCGAGAACCCGAGCGACGCCAGCCCGTCGAGCAGCACCGCACGATTGGCGGCGTAGCGGGCGACGTGGCCGTCGAGCTCGGCCAGTGCGTTGGGGGTGAACGCGGCGCACGCAGCGAGCTGCGGCAACGTCGGCGGCGCCACCGTCAGGTTCTGTGCCAGGCGCTCGACGGGCGCCGCCAGCTCGTCGGGCAGCACCAGCCAGCCGACCCGCCAACCGGTCATCGAGAAGTACTTGGAGCAGCTCTGCACCACGACCGCCTCGTCGCTCGACGCAGCGGCCGTCCGGGCCGGCGCCCCGAAGGTGATGCCGTGGTAGATCTCGTCGGAGATCAGCCGCACGTCGTTGGCGTCGCACCACCGGGCCAGCGCGTCGAGAGGGGCGGCGTCGAGCATCGTGCCCGTCGGGTTCGACGGCGAGGCCACGACGACGCCGGCCAGCGGCGCCTCGGCGTGCGCCGTCGCCAGCAGGTCCGGCGTCGGTTGGAAGCGCGTCTCGGCCCCGACCGCGAGCTCCACGACCTCGCAGCCGAAGGCGCTGAGCATGTTGCGGTAGCAGGGGTAGCTCGGCCGCGTGACCGCCACCCGGTCGCCGACGTCGAAGCACGCCAGGAACGCCAGCACGCACCCGCCGCTGGCGCCCGTGGTCACCACGACCCGGCCCGGGTCGACGGCCACGCCGTAGCGCTCGTCGTACCAGCGAGCGACGGCGGTGCGCAGCTCGGGCGTGCCGACGGCGTCGGTGTAGTGCAGCCGGTGCGATCGCAGCGCCGCCTCCGCCGCCGCCAGCACCGGCTCGGGGGCGCCGGTGGCGGGCTGGCCGACCTCGAGATGCAGGACGTCGCCGCCGGCCGCCTCGCGCTCCCCCGCCCTGCGCATGACCTCCATGACGTAGAACGGGGCGATCCCGGCGCGGCGGGCGACCTTGGGCGACATCGGCCGCACGTTAGCGACACCCGAGCCACGAGCCCGCCGGAGATGCGGCCCGCCGGGGATGCGGGCCCGCCAGGGACTCGGCCCGCCCAGGGCCTCGGGGAAGCGGGCCCGCCAGGGCGCGAACCGGCCGGACGGCGATAGCGTCACGCCGTTCGCCACCAGCGGCGCCGCGGAACGGCGCCGGCACCACGGGCGGCACGTCTCAACAGGGGGACCACCGATGCCGATCGCTATGCGCCTGGGCCTGCAGATCCCGAACTTCACCTACCCCGACGTCGCCGACGTCGATCTCTTCGAGGCGGTCGCGGCCCAGGCCGTCGCCGCCGAGGCATCCGGCTGGGATGCGGTGTTCGTGATGGACCACTTCTTCCAGCTCCCGATGATCGGATCACCCGACGAGCCGATGCTCGAGGCGTACACGACGCTCGCCGCCCTCGCCGCCCGCACCGAGCGGGTGCTGTTGGGCACGATGGTCGGCGGTGTCACGTACCGGAACCCGGCGATGCTGGCCAAGACCGTCACCACGCTCGACGTCATCTCCAAGGGTCGGGCCATCTGGGCCATCGGCGCCGCCTGGTTCGAGCTCGAGCACGACGCCTACGGCTACGAGTTCGGCACGTTCACCGACCGCTTCCAGAAGCTCGAGGAGGCGGTGCAGATCGTGAAGTCGATGTTCACCGAGCACGCCACCACGTTCGACGGCCAGTGGTACCAGACCCGCGACGCCTACAACGTGCCCCGGCCAATCCGCCCCGGCGGCCCGCCTGTGCTCATCGGTGGCAGCGGCCCGAAGAAGACGCTGCGGATGGTCGCCCAGTACGCCGACGCCTGCAACATCAACGGCAGCCCGGACGAGATCCGCAACCACCTGCGCATCCTCGACGAGCACTGCGAGCGGCTGGGCCGCAACCCGCGAGACATCACCCGCACCAAGCTCGGCATGGTCTGCATCGACGACAGCGTCGAGGCCGCCGAGGCCCGCATCGCCGCCCGGGTCGGCGCCAGCTCGCTCGACGATCTCCCCGCCGAGCTCGCCGACCTGGTGCGCAACATGTTCCTCTACGGCGCCGCCGACCGGGTCGCCGAGGAGACCTCCGAGCTGCTGGCCGCCGGCCTCGACGGCCTGGTCCTGTCGGTGCCGATCGACGGCGCCGCCACCGAAGGCATCCACCGCACCGCCGAGGCGCTGTTGCCCCTGTTCGATTGAGGCTTGACGCGCCGGGCCGTGCTGTTCGCGCGCCGGCGCGTCCCCTACCCTTCCGTTCGATGCGCCCGCCCGTCCCTTCCACCCGCCTGCCCGACTGGCGCCTGACCGACTCGCGCCCGACTTCTGCGCAGCCCCGTCGCCGCCACCCGCGTCGTGCGATCGTGACCGGCGCCGTGGCGGCGACGGCCCTGATCGCCGCAGCTTGCAGCGGTTCGTCGACCGAGGTCACCGCCGACACCTCGCCCACCACGGCCGGCGCATCGACGAGCGCCGAGGTCTCGACCACCGACACCGCGGCGCCGACGACGTCCGAGTCGACGACCACGACGGCGCCGGCCACCACCACGACGCCGCCGCCACCACCGAACGTCTACGCCTCGATGGCGACGCCGAACCCCGTGACCGCCGGGCACCGGTTCTTGGTGTACGTGCCGCACGAGGTGTCGGGCACGACGATGGTCATCGACCCGACCACGCAGCAGGTCGTCAACACCTTCACCACCGGCGCCGAGTCGCAGCACGTCGTGCCGAGCTGGGACATGACGACGCTCTACGCCATCTCCTCACGTGGCGACCTCGTCACCCCCATCGACCCGGCGACGGGCAACGCCGGCCCCGCCATCGAGGTGGAGGACCCGTACAACCTGTACTTCACCCCCGACGGCGCCGAGGCGATCATCGTCGA
>JAGQTE010000073.1 GCA_020439175.1 Acidimicrobiales bacterium
CCGGTGGAGACGGCGGCACAGATGCAGGCGGCGATCATGCCGATCGCCGAGGCGCAGGACGCCATCGTCATGGCGGCCGCCGTGGCCGACTTCACGCCGGCCGCCCCCGCCGATCGCAAGATCAAGAAGGACCCGGATGCCTCGGTGGCACCGACGCTGGACCTGGCGCCCACCCACGACTTCCTCGTCGACCTCGGTGCGCGCAAGCCGCTCGGTCAGGTGCTCGTGGGCTTCGCCGCCGAGACCGACGATCTGCGGGCCAACGCCGCCGCCAAGTTGGCGCGCAAACGCCTCGACCTGATCGTCGGCAACGACGTTTCCGCACCTGGCACCGGCTTCGCCCACGACACCAACGCCGTCGTCATCCTCGACGCCGACGGCAACGAGCACCTGGTGCCGCTGGCCACCAAGCGCGAGGTGGCCGAGGCCGTGTGGGACGCCGTGGTGGCTCGACGGGCTTGAATCCCGACCAATCCAGTCAAGTATCGTGCGGAGCGGGGCCGTCGGTGGCCGCTGGCGCGGGACCGCTGGGATAGCATCGCCCCTCGTGCCTCGGCCCGGCTGGCGGGTGAGGCGAGCGACCGTTGCAACCGGGAGAGACGACAACCGTGCAGAACTTCACCTTCACCTCGGAATCGGTGACCGAGGGCCATCCCGACAAGATGGCCGACCGCATCTCGGACTCGATCCTCGACGCGATCCTCGAGCAGGACCCGCAGAGCCGGGTGGCGTGTGAGACGTTCGTGACGACGGGCCTGGCGCTCGTCGGCGGCGAGATCACCACGCAGGCCTACGTCGACATCCCCGGCATCGTGCGCAAGGCGATCTGCGACATCGGGTACGACCGTGAGTCCTACGGCTACGACGGCAACACGGTCGGCGTGCTCGTCGCGCTCGACGAGCAGTCGCCCGACATCGCCCAGGGCGTGGACGACTCCGAAGAGGTCCGTTCGGGCCAGTCGGGCGAGGACATCCTCAACAAGCAGGGCGCCGGCGACCAGGGGATGATGTTCGGCTTCGCCTGCGACGAGACCCCGTCGCTGATGCCGCTGCCGATCTTCCTGGCCCACCGCATGGCCGAACGCCTCACCGAGGTGCGCAAGGCCGGCACGCTGCCGTACCTGCGCCCCGACGGCAAGACCCAGGTGACGATCGACTACGTCGACGGCAAGCCGGTCGGGCTGCGCACCGTGCTGGTCTCGACCCAGCACAACGACGGCATCGACCGAGACACCGAGATCCGGCCCGACCTCATCGAGCACGTCATCCGTCCGGTGCTCCCCGAGGAGTTCGCCGACGACGACTTCACCGTCTTCGTCAACCCGACCGGCCGGTTCGTCATCGGCGGGCCCGTCGGTGACGCCGGTCTGACCGGCCGCAAGATCATCGTTGACACCTACGGCGGCATGGGCCGCCACGGTGGCGGCGCCTTCTCCGGCAAGGATCCGTCCAAGGTGGACCGCTCGGCGGCCTACGCCGCCCGGTGGGTGGCCAAGAACGTGGTGGCCTCCGGCGCCGCCTCGCGCTGCGAGGTCCAGGTGGCCTACGCCATCGGCGTGGCGCAGCCGCTGTCGATCATGGTCGAGACGTTCGGCACCGAGACGGTCGACCACGCCAAGATCGAGCCGGCCGTGCGCGAGGTGTTCGACCTGCGGCCCGGCGCCATCCTGCGCGACCTCGACCTGCGCCGGCCGATCTACCGCGAGACCTCGGCGTACGGCCACTTCGGTCGCGAGCTGGAGGACTTCACCTGGGAGCGCACCGACCGCGCCGCGGCGCTCGCATCCCAACTCGGCCTCTGAGCCCCCGCGTCGCCCGCATCGTGCCGGACGTCCCGGCGGTGCGGCGCGCCTTCGACTACCTGGTACCTGACGAGCTGCGCGCCGACGTGCGCGTCGGCACGGTGGTGCGCATCGACCTGCACGGTCGGCGCGTGCGGGGATGGGTGGTCGACCTCGACGTCGAGCCACCCGCCGGGGTGGCGCTCAAGCCCGTCGCCAAGGTGACGGGCTGGGGGCCACCGCCGGAGGTCATCGACCTCTGTCGCTGGACGGCGCACCGCTGGGCGGGGCGCACCGAGCAGCTGCTCGGCACGTCGACGGCCGAGCGCGCCGTCACCGGGCTGCCCGGCCGGACCGACGGGGCGCCGGTGGCACGCCCGGCGAGCCGGGATGCCGGCCTCGTCTCCGACGCCTGGCACGCCGCCCGGCGCCGCGGGGTCG
>JAGQTE010000074.1 GCA_020439175.1 Acidimicrobiales bacterium
CAGGTCGGGGTCGCGCCCCAGGGCGCGCACCAGCACCTGAGCTCACTCGGCATCCGCCTGGGCCCAGCACGCCGCCCACGCCTGTGCTGCCCGCACTTCGCCGTCGGCCGCCTCGAGGGCCCGAGCCACGGCGGCGCAGAGGGCGCCGGGCTCGGCGGCGATGACGCTGGCGAGGCTGCCCCACGGGTCGAGCGTGGCGCCGTCGGCCTCGATGCCGACCTGCCACGCCGCGCCCTGGGCGGCGAGCCACTCGCCCACCACGCGAGACGCCGGCAGCTCGCCGCAGCGCAGCACGACGTCCGGTGCGACGTGACCGGCGAAGCGGGCGTGCCGCAGCAACCCGTCGGCGTGGGCGATCAAGTGCTCCCCCGGCCGGCGGCACCCCGAACGCGGATCGGCCAGCACGGGCCAGCCGAGGACCTCGGCCAGGTCCAGCACGCCATCGGGGTGCTCGATGCCTCCCCCCGCCACCACCACGCCCCGGCGTCCGGCGACGGCGTCGGCCAGCGCCGCCACCGTGTCGGGATCGGCGTCCGCCGGCGCACCGTGCCCGATCCACGGCGCGCCCAGGTCGCGCCCCGGCGGCAGCGGTGCGGCGGTGCCGACGAGCGGCTCGCGAAAGGCCAGGTTGCACTGCACGGGACCAGCCGGCGGGCCGATCGTGTCGGCCACGACGCGCGCCGCCGTCCGACGCCATGTCTCGCGTCCGGCATCGTCGGGTACACCCGGGTCGTGGAACGCCCGCACCGACGCGCCGAACAGGTGCGACTGGTCGATCGTCTGGGGTGCTCCCACGCCGTGGAGCTCTGCGGGACGGTCGGCGGTGAGCGCCAGCATCGGCACCTTGGCGTGGTGGGCCTCGACCATGGCCGGATGCAGCTCGACCGCCGCCGTGCCGCTCGTGGTCAGCACCGGCGCCGGCACGCCCCGCTCGATGGCGATGCCCAGCGCCAGGAACGCCGCCGAGCGCTCGTCGGTGTGCACGTGCACGCGCACCCGGCCGTCGGCGACGAGCGCCAGCGCCATCGGCGTCGACCGCGAGCCCGGGCAGACCACGGCATCGCGCACCCCGGCCCGGACCAGCTCGTCGACGAACGTGGCGCAGAAGGTGGCGGTGACGTCGGCGGGGGTGGGCACCGGGTCAGCCTACGCGGCGATGCCGCCGGCCCCGGCGGGCCGCCACCGGTCGGCCGGGGCGGGTCGACGCCACGCCAGCCGGGGCGCGACCGCTCCGCTCCCCGTCGGCGACGTCGCCCGTCGGTAGGGTGAGCGCGCGTGTCCATCGATGACCTGGTCGACCGCGTCGACCGCATCCAGCAGGGCGTCCGCCCGATCGCGTTCACCGTGGCGGTGCTCAAGCGCTTCGGCGAGGACCGCGGCAGCCAGTACGCCGCGCTGATGTCGTACTACGGCTTCTTGTCGCTGTTGCCGTTGCTGCTCGTGCTCACGACGATCGCCGGTCTCCTGCTCGCCGACAACGCCGAGCTCCAGGAGCAGGTGCTGAACTCGGTCGCCGACCGGATCCCGGTCGTCGGCACCCAGATCGAGCAGAACGTGCAGGGCCTGCGGGCGAGCGGTGTCGTGCTCGTCATCGGCTTGCTGTTCGCGGTGTTCTCCGGGCTCGGCGTCGTGCAGGTGACCCAGGACGCCCTCAACGTGGTGTGGGACGTGCCGCGCCGGCACTGGCCGGACCTGTGGCACCGCTACGGCCGCAACCTGATGGTCCTCGGCGTCCTCGGCGGGGCCGTGGTCGCCGCCACGGTCGTGGCGACGCTGTCGTCGGCCATCGAGCTGCCCGCCGGGGCCGACGTGGCGCTCGCCGTCGGCAACGTCGTCGTGAACACCGTCGTGATCCTGTTGGCGTTCAAGGTCCTGACCAAGGCCGACCTGGCCTGGGCCGACCTCGCCGTCGGCGCCCTCGTCGGCGGGGTCGTCCTCTACGTGCTGCAGGTCGTCGGCGCCTTCTACATCTCGCGCGTGGTCTCCCGCGCCAGCGACCTCTACGGCACCTTCGCCATCGTCCTCGGCCTCGTCGTGTGGCTCAACCTCAACGCCCGCGTCCTGCTGCTCGCCGCCGAGATCGACGTCGTGCGTCACCGCAAGCTGTGGCCGCGCAGCATCAGCCCTCGTCAGCTCACCGAAGCCGACCACCGTGCCGTGGAGGCGGTCGTCGCCCGCGAGGCGCTCCTCGACGGCCAGCGCATCCAGGTCGACTTCGGTGATGCGTCGGCGCAGGACATCGCCGCCCTCGTCGCCTCCGGAGCCGGCGCCAGCACGGCGTCGCCGGTGGAGCCGCCGGCCGACGACGCGGCAGGCGATGCACCCGAGCCTGACGGTCCATCCGAGCCCGGCGGTGCACCCGCGCCGTCCGGTGCCACGCCGTCCGACGGTCGCGATGGGTGAGCCGCCACGGCCGACGCCGCTCCTCGGGCATCGCGTCGCCGGACCGGCCGACGGCACACCGCTGGTGCTCGTGCACGGCTTCACCCAGAACGCCGGGTGCTGGGGCCCGGTCGAGCACGACCTGGCGGTCGATCACCGGCTCGTGCTGCTCGACGCGCCCGGTCACGGCGCCAGTGCCGCGGCGCGCCTGCCGTGGCCGGCGGCCATCGATGCCCTCGCCGCCACCGGCGGACGTGGTACCTGGATCGGCTACTCGATGGGGGGTCGCCTGGCGCTGGGCGTGGCGTTGGCACATCCGGAGACGGTCGAACGCCTGGTGCTCGTCGGCGCCAGCGCGGGCATCGCGGACGCGGCGGAGCGGGCCGCCCGCCGTGGCGACGATGCGGCGCTGGCGCGCCACCTGCTCGCCGTCGGCCTCGACGCCTTCCTGGACGAGTGGCTGGCCCAGCCGCTGTTCGGCGGCCTGACGGTCGACCAGGCGCAACGCTCGGCTCGTCGGGCCAACACCGCAGACGGGCTGGCGGCCGCGCTACGGGACCTGGGCACCGGGGCGCAGCCCGATCTGCGACCGGCGCTCGACCGCCTGCGCCGCCGCCGGCTCCCCGTCCTGGTCGTGGTCGGCGCCGACGACGCCAAGTTCACGGCGATCGGCCACGAGCTGGTGCAGGCCATCGGCCCTACGGCATCGCTGTGCAGCATCGCCGGCGCCGGGCACACGGCCCACCTCGAACGGCCCGAGCCGTTCCTCGAGGCGTTGCGCCAGTGGCTCGGCTCGACCGCCGGCCCGACGACGCACGACCCGACGACGGACGACCCGACGACTCAGAGGTAGAGGCCGGGATCGCCGCCGGACCAGCCGCCGGCGCGCGCCCGCGCCAGCAGCGACGCCGTCGTGATCGGACCGTCGGCGCCCACGAGCGCCAGCCGCACGATGTGGTGCAGGTCGGCACCCGTGGCGCCCTCGGTGGCACGCGCCAGCGCGGCCACGTCGATGTCGTCGACGGCGTCGGGGCCCAACGCCGTCGTGGCGGCGTCGACCAGCGCGTCGAGGATGGCGCGCCGGGCGCGCAGGTCGGGCAGCGGGAGCTCGACCACCGAGTGCAGCCGCCCGCCGGCGCGCACCGAGGCGTCCACTGCCGCCACCTCCCCCGTCGTGAAGACGGTGACCACCGGTCCCAGCGCGTCGTCGGCAAGGTCCAGGGCCGTCAGGAACTGCGCCAGCGCCAGCGGGGCGTCGGTGCCGCGCGTCGGTCCGGCGCCCTCGACGTGCTCGATCACCACGAGCGTCGGCG
>JAGQTE010000001.1 GCA_020439175.1 Acidimicrobiales bacterium
CGGCCTCCTCGTCGGCCTGTGCCTTGCGCGCCCGGAGCGCCACCAAGCCCTGGTCGACCAATCGGGACTCGATGGCATCGACGGTGACCTGTCGACCGGGCATCGCCGCCACGACGTCGCGCTGGGCGCCGAGTACGACGGAATCGTCGAGCACGAACGCCCGCGGGTCGGTGGTCGCCACGGGCGCGCTCGGTGCCGGCAGCTCGGGGGCCTTGGGCGGCGCGGTCGTGGTCGACACGGTGGCCGGGGCCGTGGAACCCGCGACGACACTCGACGTCGTCGTGGCGCCGACCGTCGTGGTCGGCGCGGCCTCCGTGTCGGGTGCGGCGCAGCCCGCCGTGGCCACGAGCACGCCGACGGCGCACCCGAGCGCCCGCCGCAGCACGCCCTCAGCCGCCCTTGCCGGGCACGATGCGGTAGGCGTCATAGATGGCGTCGATCTGCTTGATCGACCGCAACAGCGAGTCGAGGTGCGACGGGTCGGCCAGCTCGAAGTCGAAGCGCATCTTGGCGATGCGGTCGGAGCCGGCCTGGCTGTGGCAGGCGAGGATGTTCACGTGGGCGTCGGCGAGAGCCGAGGACACGTCGCGCAGCAGGCGGGCCCGGTCGAGCGCCTTCACCTCGATCGACGCCACGAACATGCCGCTGTGCTCGGCGTCCCAGTCGACGTCGATCAGCCGGTCGCCCTGGTGCATCATCAGCGACACGGCGTTGGCGCAGTCGGCGCGGTGCACGCTGACCCCACGCCCACGGGTGACGAAGCCGATGATCTCGTCGCCGGGGACCGGGGTGCAGCAGCGGGCGAGGCGCACCATCAGGTCGTCGAGGCCCTCGACGTGCACGCCGGTGCCGTGGTCGCGCCGGCGCCGGTTGCGGGGCTCGCGCGCCGTGACCGGCAGCTGCTCCTCGAGGTCCTCCCCCTCGTCCTGCAGCCAGCGCCGCACCCGCTGCGCCACCGACTTCGCCGACACGTGGCGCTCGCCGATGGCGGCGCGCAGCGCGTCGAGGTCGGTGTAGTTCATGGTCTCGGCAACCTGTTCGAGCACCTTGCCCTGGGCGATCTTCTGGACCGGCAGGCCTTCGCGCCGCAGCGCCTTGGTCAGCTCGTCGGCGCCGGTCTCGATGGCGTCCTCACGCCGCTCGCGCGAGTACCACTGCTTGATCTTGTTGGCGGCACGGTGCGTGGCGACGAACTGCAGCCAGTCCCGCGACGGTCCGGCGCCTTCGACCTTGGAGGTGAAGATCTCGATGCTGTCGCCGGAGCTGAGCACCGAGTCGAGGGGCACGAGCTTGCCGTTGACCCGGGCGCCGATGCAGGCGTGGCCGACCTCGGTGTGGATGGCGTAGGCGAAGTCGACCGTCGTGGCGCCCGACGGCAGGGCGATGACCTTGCCCTGCGGGGTGAACACGAAGACCTCGTCCTGGTCCAGGTCGATCTTGAGCTTCGACATGAAGTCGGTCGGATCCTGGGTCTCCTCCTGCCAGTCGATGATGCGGTTCAGCCAGTCGAGGTCGCCGCTCGAGCCGTGCCCGTCCTTGTAGTTCCAGTGCGCCGCCACGCCGAACTCGGAGCGCTGGTGCATCTCCCGTGAGCGGATCTGCACCTCGAGCGGCTTGCCCTGGGGCCCCACCACCGTCGTGTGCAACGACTGGTAGAGGTTGAACTTGGGCATGGCGATGTAGTCCTTGAACCGCCCCTGCACCGGCTTCCACGTGGCGTGGATCGACCCCAGCGCGGCGTAGCAGTCCTTGACCGAGCCGACGATGACCCGGATGCCCAGCAGGTCGTAGATCTCGTCGAACTCCTTGCCCTTGACGACCATCTTCTCGTAGATGCTCCACAGGTGCTTCGGGCGCCCGGTGACCTCGGCGTCGATGTGCAGCTCTTTGAGGCGTTGCCGGACGTCCTCGAGCACCTGGAACAAGTACAGCTCGCGCTCGGGAGCACGCGAGGCCACCATGTGCTCGATCTCGGCGTAGCGCTTGGGATGCAGCGCGGCGAACGCCAGGTCCTCGAGCTGGGTGCGCAGCTCCTGCATGCCGAGGCGGTGCGCCAGCGGTGCGTAGACGTCGAGCGTCTCCTGGGCCGTGCGCTCCTGCTTCCACGCCGGCATGGCGGCGATCGTGCGCATGTTGTGCAGCCGGTCGGCGAGCTTGATGATCAGGACTCGCAGGTCCTTGGCCATCGCCACCAGCATCTTGCGCACCGTTGCCGCCTGCTGGGCTTCCTTCGACGAGAAGGCGACCCGGTCCAGCTTGGTGACCCCGTCGACGATGGCGGCGACCTCTGGCCCGAAGCGCGCATCGAGGTCGTCGAGCGTGACGCCGGTGTCCTCGACGGCGTCGTGCAGCAGCGCCGCCTCGATCGTGACGTCGTCGAGGCCGAGCTCGGCGACGATGCGTGCCACCGCCAACGGGTGGGTCACATACGGCTCGCCAGACTTGCGCAGCTGCCCGGCGTGCGCCTCGGCGGCCAGCTCGTAGGCGGCGACGATGGCGTCGGTCGGCGCCTTCGGCCGGCGCGACCGGTAGGCCTCGAGCAGCTCGGCCACCCCTTCGTCGGTCGGCGCGCTGTGACGCCGCCAGGGAAGGACGCGATCGACCGTGGGCACCGGATCAGCGTAACGCTCGGGTCAGCGCTTCTTGCCCTTCTTGCGCGGCCGTGGCGGGATCGCACCCGACGGGGCCGGTGCGGCA
>JAGQTE010000075.1 GCA_020439175.1 Acidimicrobiales bacterium
CCATGGCTGTGGGCCGCAGTGCTCGGCGCGGCCAGCACGGCGGTGGTGGCGCCGAGCGCGGCGACGGCACCGATCACGGAGACGATCTCGGGGATGCGCCGCGCCGGCGATCCCTCCCAGGCCAGCGCCAACACGACGCCGCCGAGCAGCAGCCCTTCGAAGGCGACCGTGACGCCGTCCGCCCACGAGGTCGCCTCGGGCACGCCGGGGTGGGCGCCGAACGGCAGGCCCCAGGTGCGGCTGACGATCCAGGCGCCGATGGCCACGAGCTGCACCAGTGCCGTCATGCCCAGCACGGCCCGGCTCGGCCGCATCACCAACGCGATGCCCAGGCCGATCTGCAGCCAGCCCATGGCGCCGAACATCAACGCCAGCAAGGTGCTCTCGGCGCCGTGTGCCGGCACCATCGCCAGATGGATGGCACCCGCGCCGACGCAGAGCGCCGCCAGGAACCAGTACCGCACCAGGGCCGGTTCCCCTGCTGCGGTGGACGGGACGTCCGCCGTCGCCGTTGCACTCATCAGTTGTCCCCCTCGGGACCGGGCGCTCACCCTGGGACCTCACGTGAACATCTCCGGCTGGCCACAGAGTGTAACGCCCGTCACACTCTGTGGCGAGGGCGCACGGATGGCTAGGTTCGATCCCGTGGCGCCGCTGTCCGACACCGCCGGTAACCTCGGTCCGCCCTCGTAGCCAAGCGGTCAAGGCAGCGGACTTTTAATCCGAAGATCGTGGGTTCGAATCCCACCGGGGGCACCGTACCGCGGGTCGGGGCGCTGGAGCCGAGCGCCCGCACCTGGCACGTCAGCGCATGTTCCTCGCTGCAGTAACCAGCTCTCGGCGAGGTAGGGCGCCGCCGGACGGAAGGCGGATCTTCCTCGCTTTGCGTTCATCTCGCAAGAGAGTCCACCGACGGTGTTACGAACCCGTCCGACACACATGCTGCGTTATCGCTCATTGACAGCATGTTCTATGTACTCTCGGAGTGAAATTCGCCGATCAGCTATTGGCCAGTCGCTCGCCTTCAGGCGAGTCCACGTTCTCGTCGAGCGAACCACAAACGGCAGGTAGGCTTCATCGCCTACCTCTACCGCGAATGGCGAGTATCCCGCCATAGGAATCTTCACTCTCACGAGCCCCCGAACGCGTCGCCGGTCGACAAAGCGCCAGACAGTACGAGTAAAGGGAAGGCGAAACCACAGTGCGGATTCCTCCAAGTAGCAGATGGCCACGACACTTGGAGCCAGAGGGACCCAGGGCTGCGGGTAGTAGATAGCGCAAAGTGAACCGGCGCCCATCTCACCTCGCGATCCGGGGTTTGCTCTCGACAAATCCGAGCAATACCCTAGCCATCTCGGCGAGAATGAGCGGGCCATGGGGTGAACGGCCGCTCGACATCGAGCAATCTTGGCGACTACCTCGCCGCCGGGCGTGGCTGCACGTACGTAGCCGCCGCTGTGAAGCGGGTCCAGCCAAGCACCGCCGCCGTAGTTGCCGCTGGCCACGATGACGAGACGCGGTCACGGTATTCGACGGGACCCACCGGGGGCACCGCAGCCGACGCAGGGGATGAACCCGCCGGGAGCCGGGCTGAGAGGGTTGGCCCGGCCCCCGGCGACGATCGCGATGACGCCGCCCCGCATGAACGGGGGCGGCGCCGAGATCAGGCGTTGATCGGCGAGTGGTCGGCGTCTTGCACCGACACGTCGATGATCCGTGCGTAGGGATCGATGTCCCGCACGGCGCCGACGACGCGCACCGACAGGATGTCGGCGACCTGCTTCGAGACGACGATGCCCGGGTCCAGGTGCACCAGCAGGTCGGTCGTGCCGTTGCGCACCACCGTCGCCGTGGCGGCCGTCGAGTCGTAGCCGTGCATCTCGAGGACCGACCGCTCCGAACGCAGGGCCGCCGCACCGTGACGGGCCAACGGTGTCGCCACCGCGGCATCGAGGGCGTCGAGCAGGCTGCCAGCGGCACGAGCCGTGGCGAACTCGGCGAAGGGCACGTCCTCGTCGTCACCGATCACCAGCGGCACGTGGCGTCGCAGCGTGCACCGGACCCCGTCGGCCGTGGCCCCGTCGGTCAGGGCGACCGCCACGTCGATGCCCTCCTCGAGCGGGCAGTTGTGCCCCTCGAGCAGGCCGTTGCAGGCGAACGCATCGTCGCCGGCGTCATGGCACCGCTCGACGGCGTGTCCTGCCGCCTCGAGCTCGGCGCTCACCTCGGTGGCCACCCCCGGCGACGTCTCCAACAGCAGAACCCTCATGACACTCCCCCTCTGGGTCGGTGGATAACGAGCGTTATCTTCCGCCCGCAGCGCCCGGCGGCAGCAGGGCACCTCGACCTCCCACGTTGGGACCTAAGTCCTTCCACCTATGGCCGCTACGTCCTGCCGCATCGCGAACCGCTGACGCACGATGGAACAGATCGCTGCGACCGGTGGCGATCGTTCTCCGTGATGCGACCGGCCCGTGTGTCGATGTCGCGTCCTCCCCCGACCGGCTTGAGAAGAGGTCCAATGTCCGACACCGACAACGTCGTGGTGACGCAGTCCGGAAACGACGGCAGCGTGCTGTCCATGTTCGCCGTGCTCGCCGCCGTCGGCGCGTTCGTCATCGCCGTCATCTCCGTCATCGTGGTCAGCACCAAGGCTGGCGGCGGCGGTGGTGATGCGGCGGCAGCTGCGCCGGTGGCGGTGACCGCCACCGAGTTCAAGTTCACTCCCGGCGACCTCGCCGTGCAGCAGGGCGGCTCGCTCGCCATCACCAACGGCGGCTCGCAGGTGCACAACCTCGAGGTGAAGGACGGCCCGAAGACGGCCGACATCGCCGCCGGCGGTACGGCGAACCTCGACCTTGCCGCCCTGGCCGTCGGCTCCTACGAGTACTTCTGCAACATCCCCGGCCACGCCGACAGCGGCATGAAGGGGACGCTCACCATCTCCGAGGGCGCACCCGCTGGCGGGAGCGCCGCCGGCGCAGACACCGGCTCGGGCGTCTCCGACGACGCGGCGAACCACGGTGGCATCGACTACCAGGCCTCGGACGAGGTCATGACGGCCAACCTCGACGCCTACCTCGCCGCCAACACCGGCAAGACCGAGCCGCTGACCGAGGGCGTCGGCAACGAGGTGCTGGC
This sequence comes from Acidimicrobiales bacterium, assembly GCA_020439175.1. GTDB lineage: Bacteria > Actinomycetota > Acidimicrobiia > Acidimicrobiales > Acidimicrobilacustridaceae > JAGQTE01. The sequence goes on from JAGQTE010000075.1 coordinate 3,142, forward strand.
ACCGACCTCGATCGAGGCCGACGGCACGATGGTGTTCGACCTCGAGGCGAAGATCGCCGACTGGGAGGTCAGCCCGGGCAAGACGGTGCAGGCCTGGACGTTCAACGGCATGGTGCCGGCGCCGTGGATCAAGGTGCCCGAGAACACCAAGGTGCGGTTCAACTTCAAGAACTCGTTGCCCGCATCGTCCGACATCCACTGGCACGGCCTCGACACGCCCAACGACCAGGACGGCGTGGCGCCGCTCACCCAGGACTACGTCCAGCCCGGCGACTCGTTCGTCTACGAGTTCACGACCTCGGGTCGTCCCCAGCTCGGCATGTACCACCCGCACAACCACGGCCAGATCGCCATCCCCAACGGCATGATGGGCATCATCCAGATCGGCGACGTGCCGGTGCCCGAGGCCGGCAACATCGGCGGCTTCGAGATCCCGGCGGACATCACGGTCTCCCAGGAGATCCCGATGGTGCTCAACGACGCCGGCGTCATCGGCCTGACGCTCAACGGCAAGGCCTACCCGGCGACCGCGGCGATCGTGCAGAACGTCGACACGTGGACGGCGATGCACTACCTCAACGAGGGTCTGCTGTCGCACCCGATGCACCTGCACGGCATGCCGCAGCTGATCGTGGCCAAGGACGGCATCCCGCTCGACCAGCCGTACTGGGCCGACACCATCAACGTCGCCCCCGGCGAGCGGTACACGGTGCTGGTGCACCCGACCATCGAGAACGTCGGCGCCTGGGCCTTCCACTGCCACATCCTCAACCACGCCGAGAACGACGACGGCCTGTTCGGCATGGTCACCGCCTGGGTGGTGCCCGACCCGAACGCACCCGCCGCATGAGCTGAGCCCACAGGGCCCGGATCGGCCGCACGAGCGGCGCAGAGATCTGGCCCCCGGAGAGGGAACCGCCGGTCGCATCCCTCTCCGGGGGCCTTCTCGCGCCAACGACGACCACTGCACCGGGCCCGGGAGGGCGGGAAGCGCCTGCATATACTCCACGGGTGCGACTGCGCGACTGGCGGGTGAAGGCTGCTGCTCAGCGCGTGTTCTCCGCGATCCCCGGCGGCTACCACGTCAACTACGTGCTCCAGCGAGCCGTCGGCGGGCTCCCGTTGAGCGACGACAGCCTGGCCCGCCACATCGCCACCGGTCGGGACCACGTCGAGGCGATCCACCAGGCCGGCGTCGAGCCCGGTGCGGCGACGACCTTCGAGTTCGGAGCCGGCTACGACCTGCACATGCCCTTCATCCAACGCGCCTGGGGCGTCGCAGCACAGCACCTGGTCGACATCCGACCGGTGGCGAGGCGCTCGCTCGCCCTCGACGTCGCCCGACGGGTGGCGTCGTGGCCTGGGTCGGATCCGCGGTGGACCTCGATCGACGTCCCGTCATCGGACCTGCGCGAGGTGCTCGACGCCAACGGCCTCACCTACGAGGCTCCGGCCGACGCCCGCCGCACCGACATCGCCACCGCGAGCATCGACGCGGTGCTCACGACGAGCACGCTCGAACACATCCCGCCGGACGACCTGGCGGCGATCTACCAGGAGTGCCGGCGGATGCTCGCGCCCGGGGGCGTGATGAGCATGGTGATCGACTACTCCGACCATTGGTCGCACTTCGACCCGACGATCACGCCCTACAACTTCCTGCGCTTCGACGACGTCGAGTGGTCCCGGTGGTCCCCGGACCTCATGTACCAGAACCGGCTCCGCCACGACGACCACATCCGCCTCATCGAAGCGGCCGGCTTCGACGTGGAGGTGCTCCGCACGCAGGGTCCCGACGGCCCCGCTGCCGACGCACTCCGCGACATCCCGTTGGCACCAGGCTTCGCCGATCGCGACCCGGCGGTCCTCGCCGTCACGGGAGCGCACCTGCTCGCCCACCGTCGCGCCTGACGACGAGCGCACCCGGCCGCCGGACGCTCCAGGCCGCCGCGGCAAGGGCGTGACCGCGGCGCCACCGCCCGATCGCTAGTCTCCGGCACGTGGGACCCGTCCTGTGCGCCATCGACTTCTCCGACGTCACCGACGCGGTGCTCGAGCACGGGGCGACCGTGGCCCGGGCCTTCGGCACCCCGCTGCTGCTCGTGCACGTGGCGGCGGGTGAGCCGGCGCTGGCCGGCTACGACAAGGACCACGTCAGCACGTTCACCCGCGACGACCGCGCCGGCGAGCTGCGCGACGAGCACACCAAGCTCGCCGACCTGGCGTCGTCCGTGGCGGGCGACGACCTCAGCGTCGAACCGCTGCTGGTGATGGGCGACACCGTCGACCGGCTGCTGCACACCGCCGGGGAGAAGGCGGCGAGCATGATCGTCGCCGGGTCGCACGGTCACGGCGGGCTGCACCACCTCCTGCTGGGCAGCATCTCCGAAGCGCTCGTGCGCCACGCCGAGCTCCCGGTGCTGATCGTGCCGGCCGGCGGCCGGAGCTGACGCTCAGGCCTCGTGACCGGCGAGGCGTCTGTCGACCCAGCGCCAGACCACCTCGAGGATCACCCAGGCGATCGGCACGACGATGGCCACCCCGGCGAAGTCCGACAGCTCGTCGGGGAGCTGGAGCATGAAGAAGTCCTTGCTCCACGGGATGACGAAGGCCAGCACCGCGGCGGCGACGAGCACGATCATCAGGGCCCAGCGCGGCGGCGACATCGGTCGCGCCACCAGGTAGGTCACGAACAGCCCCACGCCCAGCAGGGCCATGACGGCAAGCGAGGACGCCTCCGTGTCGGCGCTCGACGCGTCGGCCGTCGTCAGTGCGCCGTCCGAGAGGCTCGTCCCGCTCAAGAGGAACACCAAGAACACGGCGGCGCCCGACACGACGCCGGCGGGCACCGACCGCCACAGCACCCTCGACACGAACCCGGTGCGGGCCCGCTCCGTCGACGGCGCCAACGACAAGAAGAAGCCGGGCACGCCGATGGTCAGGAAGTTCACCAGCGTGAGGTGGCGGGGCAGGAACGGGAACACGACCCCGGCCATCGCCGCCGCCAGGGCCAACAACGCCGCATAGGCATTCTTGGTGACGAACAGCGTGGCGACGCGCTCGATGTTGGCGATGACGCGGCGACCCTCGGCCACCGCCAGCGGCAACGAGGTGTACCGCCCGTCGAGCAGCACGAGCTGGGCCACCGCCCGCGACGCCGCCGAGCCCGAGCCCATGGCCACACCGATGTCGGCGTCCTTGAGGGCCAACACGTCGTTCACGCCGTCGCCCGTCATGGCCACGGTGTGCCCGCGCGCCTGGAGGGCGTGGACCATGGCCTGCTTCTGCTGGGGCTGCACCCGGCCGAACACGGCGTTGGTCTCGAGCACGTCCGCCAGCGCCTCCGGGTCGTCGGGCAGGGTGCGGGCATCGACGCCGTGCTCGGCGTCGGGCACGCCGACCGTGCGCGCCACGGCGGCGACCGTCAACGGGTTGTCTCCGGAGATGACCTTGATGTCGACGCCCTGCTCGCGGAAGTAGGCGAGCGTCTCGGGGGCGTCGGCGCGGATGCGCTCCGACAGGGTCACCAGGCCCATCGGTGAGATGGCGTCGGGCAGCTCCTCGCCGGCGAGCTCGTCGGGGCTGAAGGCCAGCAGCAGCACGCGCCGCCCCGTCGCCGCCAGCTCGTCGGCGCGGCGACGGACCGGGTCGTCGGCACCGACCTCGGCGAGGATCACCTCCGGAGCCCCGAAGACGTAGGTGCCGGGCGCTTCGCCGGTGAACGCCACGGCGCTCCACTTGCGGGCCGACGAGAACGGCACGGTGCCGGTCACCCGCCAGGCGCCGGTCGGGGCGTCGATGGCCTCGGACACCGCCAGCTGGGTCGGGTTCGGGTTCTCGTCGGCACGGGCGAAGGCACCGAGCGCGTCGCGCAGCGATGCCTCCGTACCGCCGAGCGCCTCGACGGTCTCGAGCTGGATGCCGCCTTCGGTCAGCGTGCCGGTCTTGTCCAGACAGACCGTGTCCACGCGCGCCAGCCCCTCGACGGCGGCCAGCTCCTGCACGAGCGTCTTGCGGCGGCCCAACCGCACGACCGAGACGGCCAAGGCCACGCTCGTCAGCAGCACGAGCCCCTCGGGGATCATGCCGACGAGGCTGGCCACCGTGCGCACGACGGCGTCGGCGAACGGCAGGTCGACGCGCCACAGCTGGCTGGCGAACGACGCCAGCCCCACCGGGATCAGCACGATCGTGATGAAGCGCAGGATGGTGGTGATCCCGTCGCGCAGCTCGGAACGCACCAGCGTGAACCGCTTGGCCTCGGCGGCGAGCTTGGCGGCGTAGGCGTCGCCGCCGACCCGCGTCGCCCGGAACCGACCGCTGCCGGCCGTGACGAAGCTGCCGGAGAGGACCTCGTCGCCGGCGTGCTTGCTCATCGGGTCGGCCTCGCCGGTGAGCAGCGACTCGTCCACGCCCAGGTGGTCCGCCTCGAGCACCTCGCCGTCGACGACGACCTGATCGCCCGGCGCCAGCAACAGCACGTCGTCCTCGACGACGCCCGTCACCTCGATCTCGACGACCGAACCGTCGCGCAGCACCCGCGCCTTGGGCGCGTTGAGCACGGCGAGCGAGTCGAGGGTCTTCTTCGCCCGTAGCTCCTGCACGACGCCGATCACGACGTTGACGACGGCGATGATGCCGAACAGGGCGTCGGCCGGCGAGCCGAAGATCAGCACCAGCACGGTCAGCGAGGCGATCAGGCCGTTGAAGTAGGTGAAGACGTTGGCGCGGATGATCTCGCCGGTCGAGCGACCGACCGATGACTCGTCGACGTTGACCCGTCCGGCGGCGACGCGCTCGGCGACCTGCGCCGCGGTCAGCCCGAGACGCCCGTCGACCGGATCGTCCGCGGCCGTCGTCGCCGTCATCCGGCGGTGCCGCGGCGGCGGCGCTCGGACAGGCGCGCGGCGTACACCGCCGCCTCGGTGCGCCGTTCCATGCCCATCTTCGCCAGCAGGTTGGAGACGTAGTTCTTGATCGTCTTCTCGGCCAGGAACATCTGCTCGGCGATCTGGCGGTTGGTCATCCCTTCGGCGAGCAGCTCGAGGATGCGTCGCTCCTGGTCGGTGAGCGAGTCGATGCGCTCGTCCTGCGCACCGCCCGAGCGCAACCGGTCGAGCACCTTCGCCGTCAGCGCCGGGTCGAGCAACGACTGGCCGTCGGCCACCTTGCGGATGGCGTCGACCAGCTCGGTGCCCTTGATCTGCTTGAGGACGTACCCGGCGGCGCCGGCCATGATGGCGTCGAACAGCGCCTCGTCGTCCGAGTAGCTGGTCAACATCAAACAGGCGATCTCCGGGTTGCGGGACCGGATCTCGCGGCACACCTCCACACCGTCGCCGTCGGGCAGCCGCACGTCGAGCACGGCCACCTGCGGCGCGGTCGGTGGGATGCGCGCCAGCGCCTCGGCGGCGGTGCCCGCCTCGCCGACCACATCGAACCCGGCCGCCTCGAGCAGGTCGCGAAGCCCCCGCCGGACGATCTCGTGGTCGTCCAGCAGGAAGACCTTGACGTCGCTCACCCGGCCATTCTTCCCGATGCCTACACTCGCCGCCATGACCGACCCCGGCGCCGCGGTGCCCATCGCTGCGCTCGATCACCTGCTCGACGCCATCGTGACCGTCGGGAGCGAGCTGAGCCTGCCGTCGGTCCTGCGCCGCATCGTGGAGACGGCGACCACGCTCGTCGACGCCGCCTACGGCGCGCTCGGCGTGCTCGACGAGGACCGTGCCCGCCTCAGCGAGTTCATCACGGTCGGCCTCGATGCCGAGGAGTCCGACCGCATCGGCCACCTGCCGGAGGGTCTCGGCGTGCTCGGTCTGCTGATCGTCGAGCCCAAGCCGATCCGACTCGACGACCTCACGACGCACCCCGACGCGCACGGCTTCCCGGCGAACCACCCCGTGATGCGGTCGTTCCTCGGCGTGCCGATCATGGTGCGCGGCGAGGTGTTCGGGAACCTCTACCTCACCGACAAGCGCGACGGCGCGCCGTTCAGCGAGCTCGACGAGCAGATGGCGGTGGCCCTGGCGTCGGCGGCGGCGATGGCCATCGACAACGCCCGGCTGCACGCCCGCGTGTCGGACCTGATGGTGGTCGAGGACCGCGAGCGCATCGCCCGCGAGCTGCACGACACGGTGATCCAGCGGATCTTCGCCACGGGGTTGAGCCTGCAGGGCATCATCTCGCGCTGCGGCGATCATCCCGAGGTGGTCGACCGCCTCAACGCCGCCGCCGCCGATCTCGACGACACGGTGCGCGACATCAGGACGACCATCTTCGAGCTCGAGCGCCCGCGCCTCCCGGGCCGATCGCTGCGCAAGGAGGTCATGGCCGTGGCCACCGACGTCGGCGAGTCGTTCGGGTTCGGCGTCTCCACCCGGTTCTCGGGGCCGCTCGACAGCTCCGTGGACGCCGAGCTGACCGACGAGCTCACGGCTGTGGTGCGCGAGCTGCTGACCAACGTCGGCAAGCACGCCTCGGCCCGGCGCGCCGAGCTGTCGATCGTGCTCGCCGGCGACGCGCTCGAGGTGCGCGTCGACGACGACGGCACCGGCTTCACCGAGGCGGCCAGCGACGACCGCGCGTCGGACGGCGCGCCCGCCGATGCCGGCGAGCGCGGGGGGCTCGGGCTACGAAACCTCGCCGTTCGGGCCGAGCGACGCGGCGGGAGCGTCCAGGTCGACACGTCCGCCGACGCCACCACCGTCGTCTGGCGCGTGCTGGTCGGCTGACCACGCCGGCCGACCACCCCCGTCGGCGTGCGCCGCGGCGCCGACGAACGCGGCGTGCGCCCCGTCGTGGTGCCAGTGCCGCACCCGTCGGCCGCTGACGACGTCGGTGCCGATGGCGAGGTACCAGTCGGTGGCGGCGTTCGCCCACGGCCGCAAGGGCAGCGACGCGACGTGCGCCAGCTCGCTCGGTGTCGTGACCACGCGCGACACGCCCTGCACGAGGACGCTCCAGCCGCTGTGGCTGACATCGTCGAAGGCGTCGGCCTCGAAGGCGACCACCGAGCCGGCCATGGCCTCGCCGAGCTTCGTGCCCGGCGCCGTGCGCACGACGATCTCGTCCCCATCCACCACGAAGTTCACGGGCAGCACCACCGGCAGGGCGTGCATCGACATCCCGATGCGCCCGATCGGGACCGATCGCAGCAGGGCGAGGCACTCGTCCCGCTCGATGACCTCGAGACCGTTGAGGTCGAACTCCATCCGACCCATCTTGGACAGCGATGGGGCCTCCAGCTAGGGCCGTTGGTCCCGAGCGTCGCCGTCTAGGCTGCGGCGTCGTGATCGGTGACCACCTGCGGCTCGTCCTGCCCGCCGACCCCGGCTATGGACGGATCGCCCGGATCACGGCGTCGAACCTGGCGCTGCGGCTGGGGTTCGACCACCGCGCCGTCGAGGATCTGCGCATCGCCGTCGACGAGCTGATCATCCTGCTGCTGCGACCCGAAGGGGCGCCCGGCACGATCACCGTCGACTTCGTCGTCACGACGGACGGGCTGACGATCGACGCATCGACGACCGCCGGCGAGCGGCCCAACCTCACCGACCGGGCGGCGCTGGATCGGTTCCGGGCCATCGTCGCCCCGACCGTCGACGTGGTGTCGCTCGACGACGACGGCGTCCACGCCCACATCGAGAAGCACGCCGCCTCCGCCTGACCGGGACGAACGACTCCGGCGGCGGACGGCCGGCTCAACGGCCGGTGTGGCCCCAACCGCCCTCGCCACGCTCGGAGTCGTCGAGGTCGTCCACCTCGACGAAGCGCACGTGCTCGACCCGCTGGATGACCAGCTGCGCGATGCGTTCTCCGGTGCGGACCCAGAAGTCCTCGGTGGGGTCGGTGTTGACGAGCAGCACGGCCAGCTCGCCCCGATACCCGGCGTCGATCAGCCCCGGGGTGTTGAGGCAGGTGACCCCGTGGGTGCGAGCGAGCCCGCTGCGAGGCTGCACGAAGCCGGCGTACCCCTCCGGGATGGCGAGGCGCAGCCCGGTCGGCACGACGGCACGACCGCCGCCGGCGGCGAGCAGCACGTCGGCAGCGGCACGGAGATCGACGCCGGCATCGCCGGGCTTGGCGTAGGCGGGCACCTCGAGGTCGGGGCGCATCCGCACGATGGGAATCTCGAGCACGAGTCCGAACTGTAGGACCCTAGGGTGGGCGTCCATGACGACGACGCCGGCGGCAGCCCCCTCCCCCGGTGCCGTCACCCCGCAGCTCGAGGCTCGGGTGCGGCCGATGGGTGCGGTGTGGTTCGCCAGCATCGTCTTCTCGACCGGGCCGGTCGTGGTCGCCGGCTCCGCCATGTCCGGTGCGGTGTTCTCGTTCTGGCGGTTGTGGATCGGCCTGCCGCCGCTGGTGGCGGCGGCCGGGTGGTCGATGCGCCGCCACGGCACCGGGCCCACGACACGGGGCTGGGCGCTGGCCGCCGTCGCCGGCGTGGCGTTCGGCGTGCACCAGGTCCTGTTCATGACGGCGCTCAAGGCCACGTCGGTCGTCGATGTCACGCTGATGAACACGCTGGCCCCGATCGTCGTCGGCATCGCGGCGGTGCCCATGTTCGGGGAGCGTCCGGGCCTGCGGTTCCGGATGTGGTCGCTGCTCGCCATCCTCGGCGCCGCCGGCATCGCCGTGCTGGGCTCGACCGGTGTCGACGGCAACCCCGCCGGCATGGCGCTCGCCGCCGGCAACGTCGTGGCCTACGCCACCTACTTCGTGCTGTCGAAGCAGGCCCGCTCCGACATCGACACCTGGCCGTTCCTGCTCGGCGCCCTCGGGACGGCGGCGGTGGTCGTCAGCGGCTGGATCCTGGTGTCGGGCACCGACGTCGGCGGGATCGGCGCCGGCGACCTCGTCCGGTGCGCCTTCGTCGCCGTCGTGCCCGGCATGCTCGGCCATGGCGCCATGACGTGGGCGGTGCGCTTCGTGCCGGCCAACGTGCCTCCGGTGATCATGCTGACGATCCCCATCTTCTCGGGCGTGCTGGCGTGGCTCGTGATCGGCCAGACGGTCACCGCCGGCAAGATCGTCGCCGGCGCCATCACCCTGGGCGGCGTGCTCGGAGCCATCCGTTCGCCGGCCGCGCCGGCGGTGGCGGTCGAGGCGCTGGACCTGGCAGAGGAGACGTAGGCTCGCCGCCATGCTCGCCTGGATGGACCTCGAGATGACCGGCCTCGACCACACCTCCGACGTGATCGTCGAGATCGCCACGATCGTCACCGACGACGACCTCAACCTCATCGCCGAAGGCCCCGATCTGGTCGTCCACCAACCGCCCGAGGTGCTGGCACGCATGGGTGACGTGGTGCGCGAGATGCACACCCGCAGCGGGCTGCTGCCCGCCATCGAGGCGTCCACGATCAGCCTGCGCGAGGCCGGCGACGCCACGTTGGCGTTCCTGCGCGAGCACATCGGCGAGCCCCGCAGCGTGCCGCTGTGCGGCAACTCGATCGGCACCGACCGCCGGTTCCTCGCCGCCTACCTGCCCGAGATCGAGGAGTACCTGCACTATCGCTCGGTCGACGTGTCGAGCGTCAAGGAGCTCATCAAGCGCTGGAACCCCGCCATCCTCACCGACGCCCCTTCGAAGCACGAGACGCACCGGGCGCTCGACGACATCCGCGAGAGCATCGACGAGCTGCGCTTCTACCGCGACCGCTTCTGCATCCTCGCCGAGCCGTCCTGAGGCCGCCGAGCGATTGCCACCGATAGGACTTGACCGAGCGGTCAAGTTAGTGTGGCCGCCATGTCCGACGGCCACGAGCACAGCGCCCGTCCCCTGCGGGAGGAGCAGCAGGAGGCCTCGGAGGAGATCGTCGAGGTGGCGCCGGGCATCCTGCGCCTGCAGCTGCCGATCGACTTCACCGGCCTCGGCCACGTCAACACCTACGCCCTCGAGGACGGCGACGGCTGGACGCTCGTCGACCCGGGCCTGCCGGGACGCAAGGCGTGGGACGACCTCACCGGGCGGATGGACGCCGCCGGCATCCCGCTGGCGCGGGTGCACACCGTCGTGGTGACGCACTCGCACCCCGACCACTTCGGCGGTGCGGGCCTGCTCGCCGAGGAAGCGGGTGCTCGCATCGTGGCGTCGCACCGGTTCCGCACGTGGTGGGACCCCGACGACCTCGACGACCGCGAGCTCGAGGCGACCGACACGACCGAGGCTGCCGGCGACGGCATCGGCACACCGGCCGCGGCCCGCATGTCGCTGCCCGGCGGCACGACCACGGCGGCATCGATGGTGCACGCCATCGTCGGCGACAGCGAGGGCGACGACGCCGAGGGCGAGGCCCTCCCGCCGTCGCCGTTCGGTCGGCCGACGCCGTGGGGCGGCACGACCGAGGACCTGCCGCCGGAGCGCAAGGCCGAGCTCGCCGCCAACATCGCCGAGGCGATCCGCTGGTTCCGGGTGCCGCTCCCGTCGGTCCGCCTCGCCGACCAGGACCCGATCGTCCTCGCCGGCCGCGAGTGGTTCGGGCTGTACACGCCGGGCCACACGGCGGATCACCTGTGCCTGTTCGACCCGACCGAGGGGGTGCTGCTCGCCGGCGACCACGTGCTGCCGACGATCACCCCGCACATCTCCGGGATGATCGAGGGCGATCCGCTGGCGCGCTACGTGGAGTCGCTCGACCGCATCGCCTCGTTCGACGACATCCGCCTGGTGCTCCCCGCCCACGGCCAACCGTTCACCCGGCTCGTGGCGCGCGTCGGCGAGATCAAGGCCCACCACGACGACCGGCTCGAGCAGCTTCGCACGATCAGCCACGACACCGGGTGGGCGTCGGTGCAGGACCTGTCCCGTCGCCTGTTCGCCGAGCGTTCGTGGGGATCGATGGCCGAGAGCGAGACCTACGCCCACCTCGAGCACCTGCGCCTGCGCCACGAGGCCGAACGTCGGGAGGCCGCAGGCCGCCTGGAGTACCTCATCCCCTGAGCGTCGTGATCCCATGACGTTCCTGTGGTGCTGACCCGCGCCGACGCGGGCACGCACCACAACAACAGCGAGGCCCGTGCCACACTCGGCGGTCGTGGGGAACCGGGCGGGACGAGAACCAACCGACGCGGGCAGCGGGCCGGACATCACCGGCCGGGTGCCGCAGGCCGACCGCAGCAGCGCTGCCGTAGTTGCGGCTGTGCTTGCCATCGTGGCGCTGCTCGTCGGCGCCTCGATGGTGTTGGCGGTGGCGACCGGTCGGTCGCACGAAGCGACGGTCGCCCCCGTACCGCAGCCCGGACCGACGACGACGATCGACGTCTCGCGCCGCTCGGGCAGCGGCACCACTCGGCCGACGCCACCATCCGAACGCCCCCCACCGACCTTCGGTCCAGCCGACATCGAAGGCGACCGACGCCAGGCGGCGTTCGGCGGCCTCGTGATCGATTGGCCCGACGTTGCCCTCGCCGATGATGTGGTCCTCGTCATCGGCGAGGCCGGCATCATCGCGCTGGATCGCACGACCCTCGCGCATCGCTGGTATCTGCCGTGCGACCGAGCTCGCCTGCCTGGCGGCTCCGCCCGAGCAGCAGCTACCGCTGCGCTCGTGCAGTGCGACGGGACCGGATCGCTGCGCGGGGTCGACCTCGCTACCGGCGACGCCATCTGGACCGAGCAGGCCTACTTCTCCTACGACGGTCTGCGCGCCTCGAACGACGTGTACGCCTGGCTCTCTGACAACAAGGTCATCGTCGCCGATACCAGTACAGGCGATCGCCTGTGGACCGGCCCGGTGAGCGCGCTGCGAGGCAAGCGACCGATCGGGGTCGACGACGAACGGGTCTACCTGAGCGCGGGTGGCAAGCTCGGCGCCTACAACGCCACGAACGGCACGCCGGTCTGGGAGGTCGACCTCCCGTCCGTCGAAGCCCGATCCGACGGCGGCGAGCTGTTCGCCATCGCCGGCGATGAGCTGATCGGCCTCGACGCCGCCACCGGAGGCGAGGTCTGGCGCACCAGCCTCCTCGACGACCGACCGGTCGAGGGCGAGATCCTGGCCATCACGCCGCAGTCCGTCGTGGTCGAAGGTGCTCCAGGACAGATCGTTGTGGTCGACCGGTCCTCAGGCGCGGTCCGGTGGCGAGAGCGCGGCGCGGAGCTCGTCGCCGCCGGCGCGGGCTCGGTCGCCATGTTCGTCGCCAACAGGGATGACGACGGCGACGAGGAGGACGTCGTCGAGATCAGCGTCTACGACGAGCTCACCGGTGCCCCGGTCCAGACACTCCCTGCGTGGAACATGGCGATCGACGGCGACGAGGCCGCCTGGCTCGAGCTCGATGACAACGCCGACATCGACAGCGCCGTCACCGTCCACGTCGCGCCCCTGCGGCCCTGACGGGTCGGTGTGCCACACTCGGCCGGTGGGACGTGCGCAGGACCGGGCCCCGGCCGCAGTGGGACTGGCCGCCGCCGCCGTCATCGTGCTGGTGCTCGGTGGCCTCATCGTGCTCGCCGTCATCGCCGGACCGTCGGACCCGGGGACCGCACAGAGCTCCGCCCCGAGGTCGTCCCCGACAACCATCGGTGGTCGCCCGTCGGTGACCACGAACCAGCCAGGGCCGGGCGGCGGCACCGTCGGACCCCCGGCATCCTCCGGCGACGAGACGCTGGTGCCGCTTCCCGGTCAGCCGTTCGA
>JAGQTE010000076.1 GCA_020439175.1 Acidimicrobiales bacterium
ACAGGCGCATGGGCGGTGCAGCACGCCGACCTGCGCAGACCGGCAACAAAGGCGGCTAGGCACATGGCAAGGCACACGGCAAGGCACACGGCAAGGCACACGGCAAGGCACGCGGCATCGAGGCGCGCCAGCGGCGACGACGGCGCGGCGCTGGTGGAATTCGCACTCGTCGCACCGCTGCTGTTCATGCTCGTGTTCGGCATCGTCGAGTTCGGCTGGGTCTTCGGACAGCACCTCGACGTGCGGCACGGCGCACGGGAAGGTTCTCGGCTGCTGGCCGTGAACTACAACCCGGATGAGGCGAGCGGCGCGTCGCAGCGCAACGACATCATCGACGCCACGTGCGACCGCATGGACCTCGCATCCGGCGCCAACGTGGCCATCGGCTTCGCCGCCCCGGGCGAGACAGAGGCCGGCGCCTTCGCCACGGTCACCGTGACGGACACGCCCGAGCAGCTCACCGGCCTGTTCTCCCCGATCCTCGACGGCGTCGAGCTGATCAGCACCGTGGAGTCGCGGATCGAGGTCGATGCCACGTGGACGGCGGGGTCGAAGACATGCGCATGACACGGGGCTCGGAGGCCGGGAACGAGCCAGGTCGCTGCGAGGGAGATGCGGGGGCGACCTTGGCGCTGATGGCCATCCTGATGGCGATCCTCGTCGGCATGGTCGGCTTCGCCGTGGACCTCGGGCTGGCCTTCAACGAGCGGCGCCAGGATCAGGCATCGGTCGACTCGGCCGTCCTGTCGGGCGCCTACGAATGGCTCGCCCTCGGTGGCTCCGAGCAGGCGATCTTCGACGAGGTCGTGCGACTGTCCTATGAGGACATCGACACGTCGGGCATGTCGGCCACCGAGTGGGAGGCGATGTGGGCCGGATGCACCGATCCCGACGCTGCCGGCCGAGGCTTCACCAACCCGATCTCGGCCAGCATCAACGGTGGCGCGCCGCAGGACATCGCCTGCATCACGATCAAGGGCGGCTCGAGCGAGCAGTTGCGCGTGCGGCTGCCCAACCAACCCGTCCCGACGTTGTTCGCGGGGCTGCTCGGCTTCGACACGTTCCAGATCAGCGCCTTCGCCGAGGCGGGTGGTGACGTCGGTGACAGCAGCGCCGTCATCCCGTTCATGATCGATGCGTCGTCCGCATCGGCGTCGGTGATCTGCCTGAAGTCGCCGAGCCAGGGCACGGCGCTGCCGCCGTGCGACGGCGCCGATCAGGGCGACTTCGGCTACGTGGACTTCCTCCGCCCGTCGGTCGACGGCACCCTCAACGCCCGCTGCGGCTCGTCCGGCTTCCAGGACCGCTTCGCCGAGAACGTGGCATCTGGGCTCGACCACCTGCTCTCCGTGCGGGCCGGCACGTCGAAGACCAACCTGACGACGCCGATGATCAAGGAGAACCCCACCAACTGCGGCCTCGACTTCCCCGAACCGCCGAACCACGGGTGGACGCAGACCGGCAACATCAACGTGAACTGCAACCAGGACACGAAGCTGGTGCGTGCGTTCCTGTCGCAGGCTGACGACGCCGACTTCGCCGACGGCCTGGGCGGGCGGCTGACGAGAGTGCCGCCGAGCTCGGTCCTCAACGGGAGCGCCTGGCCGACCGTCGACAACGTCTGCAACCAGAGTCGGCTCGACGGCATCGACAACCGACCGTTGTGGGAGTTCATCCCCACCGACGGGTCGATCGTGTTCGACTCGTCGTCCGGCCCCAACCATGCGCCGCTGTCGTGCAACCCGACGTGGATCACCGGGATCGCCGCCAACATCACGACGATGGCGCGGACCAACCGACTGCAGCAGTGCTTCACCGACTACGCCGCGCTCGGCTACACGACGCCGATCTTCACCAAGGACACGAACGGCGACGGCACCTACGACGTGCAGGAGTCGCCACGCTTCGCCTGGATCCCGTTGATCTGGGAGGACCTCGCCGACAAGTCGAACATGCAGTACAACGCAGCGGAGAACGGTGGGTTCAACATCAAGCAGATGCGGCCGGTGTTCATCAACACGCTGTTCTTCGGGGCCGTGCCGGCGCGCACGTGGAACGTCGGTGAAGTCATGCCGTCGACGTTCGGCAACCTCGCCGGCGTAGCCGCCTTCACCTGGCCGACGGAGAACGCCTCGATGCTCCCGATCGAGATCTGGGAGAACCCGCAGGTCCTCCCGCACGGCGGGGTGCAGCTGACCCGGTGAGCGTCGGCTCGGTCGGCTCCTCGAACCGGGTTCGGCCGCTCAGCGGTCGAGGCGCAGCACCGTGCGGGCGTTGTCGCGCAGGAACTTGGGCCAGACCTCGTCCTTGAACGGCACCGACGGCATGTCGCCCCAGATGCGGTCGTACGTGAGCCCGGCGGGGAAGTAGCCGGCGTACAGGACCTTGTCGGCGCCGCGGGTGTTGGCGTAGTCGATGATCGCCCGGTCGTAGTGCTTCGGCGCGAACGCCGAGGTCGAGTAGTAGAGGTTGGGCCACTTCAGCATCAGCTTCACAGCCAGATCGCACCAGGGCTGGGCGCCGTGGCGCATCACGAAGGTCAGCTCGGGGAAGAACCAGCACACCTCGTCGATCAGCTCGACCTTCTGCGGCGCCATGGGGACGCGAGGCCCGGGGACGCCGGCGCAGACGAAGATCGGGATGTCGAGCTCCACGCACTTGGCGTAGATGGGGTAGTAGCGCTTGTCGTTGATGGGCACCTGGTAGCCGGCGGGGAAGGTGGTGGCGGCCACGACACCGAAGCGCTCGTGCATGTCCATGAGGTACCGGATGGTGTCCATGCCGCCGTTGGGATCGAGCTCCACCGACGCCAGGAAGCGGTCTGGGTGGTCCCGCAGGGCGCGCACGGCGTCGGGACGGTCGTCGCGCACGCCCACCATCGCCTGGGCGACACCGAACCGGTCGAGGTTGTCGAGCACGACGGCCACCGTGTCCACGTTGTCCTCGAGCTCGGGCGGGATGTCGTTGAACATGTACTGGGCCGGGAAGGTGAACTCCTCCTTCGACTCCTTGTCGCGCAGGTGCGGGTCGAGGAACCGGTACACCTCGCGCCGGTCGGCTTTGGGGAACCCGACCATCGTGTCGATGATCTCGATCCCGTCGAAGGGTGCGGTCGCGTCGGCCATGCCCCGAGTCTAGAACGCGTTCTAGTCGCGCACCCGAACCGACCGTTCTGGTGCGGAAACCGGTGCGTTCCTGACGCGGTTGCACTACCGGAACGAGGGAGGGGTGACGGAAGCTCGGTTGGACGGCCGGGTACCTTGCGGGTCGTGGACGTGCGGGTGTTGGTGGTGTCGTTGGCGTGGGCGGTGGGGTTGGCCGGCCTCTTCGCCGGTGTCGTACGACTGCTCCGGCGCCGCGAGCCCCCGGGCATCGGGGCCGTGACGCTGGCCCTGTTGATCACCTGTGGCGTGGCGTTCCCGGCCCTGGTCGTCGTGACGCGCGTCGCCCGCCTCGACGTGTTCGGGGTCGCCAGCCTGGTCTGGTGGACCATCATCGTGGGCATCCCGCTGGCGGGGATCCTCGTGCTGGCGCAGCACCCGCGTCGCGCCGTGGCGTGGATCGCGTGGGGTGCCGTCGTCGTGCCGCTCGTCCTCAGCTGGTGGGGCATGCGCATCGAGCCGTCCAAGCTCGAGGTGGTCGAGACGGCAGTGGCCGTGCCGAACGAGCGGGCGGGCGTGTCGCCGGTGCGCGTCGGCGTCATCTCCGACATCCAGTTCCGCCAGGTCGGGGACCACGAACGCGAGGCGGTCGAGCGGCTCAGCGCCGAGCATCCGGACGTCATCGTCGTCGCCGGCGACATCTACCAAGGTCCCCAGGACGGCTTCGAGGCGCAGCTTCCCACCATCCGGTCGCTGCTCGGCGGCCTCCAGGCCCCCGGTGGGGTGTACCTCGTGGGCGGCGACGTCGACCAGCCCGAGACCCGACTCGCCCAGGTGGTCGAGGGCACCGATGTCCGCTGGTTGCACAACGAGATCGTCGACGTGCCGGTGGGGGACCGGACGGTCCGCATCGGTGGGGTCGAGCTGTCGTACGCCTCGCCCGCGGCGAAGGCGACGATCGAGGAGCTCCGCACGGCGCCGGGTGACGAGGTGCGCCTGCTCGTGGCGCACCGGCCCGATGTCGTGCTCGGTCTGCCCCTCGACGACCGCATCGACCTGACCATCGCCGGGCACACCCACGGGGGTCAGATCTCCGTGCCGGGCATCGGCCCGCTGGCGACCGCCAGCGGCGTCCCGCGCGCCATGGCCGCCGGCGGGCTGCACGAGCATCAGGGCAACCAGATCTTCGTGACGACCGGCGTGGGGATGGAGCGGTCCCAGGCGCCGCCCGTGCGCCTCGGGGTGCCGCCGACCATCGGCGTCCTGACGCTCAGCAGCGGGCCCTGAGCTCGGCCACGGCGTCGCCGAACCCGTCGGCGATCCGCCACACCTCGGGCACCGTGTCCCCGCAGGCGATGACACCGAAGTCCATGTTGCCCATGTTCGACAGCACCGTGATGTTGATCCCCGAGCCCTCGATGAGCGGCCCGAAGGGGAACACGCCACCGACGCGTGCGCCGGCGAGGTAGAGGGGGATCGGCGGGCCGGGCACGTTGGAGATCACCAGGTTCTGCACCGGTGGCAGCGTGCCGCTGACGGCGGGGAGGGCGTACAGCCGTAGCGCCAGGTTGTAGAGGCCCGGCGGCGTCATCAGGGCCATGTCCTGGATGAGGTCGGCGCCCATGGCGTTGTGCACGGCCTTGGCGTCGAGCGTCTCGGCGTTGATGCGCGCCAGCAGCTCGACAGGGTCGTCGATCTCGAGCGGCAGCCGGACGAACATGTTCGAGACCTGGTTGGTGCCGACCCCGTCGGTGGCGTGCACCGACACGGGCACAGCGGCGATCAGCGGCCGTTCCGGCAGGTCGTCGTGCGCCAGCAGGTAGCGGCGGAGGGACAGCGCCGACGCCGCCAGCACCACGTCGTTGACCGTCGTGCCGAAGGTGTTCTTCGCCACCTTGATGTCGTCGAGCGACGCTTGCCCGAACGCCACGACACGCTTCGCCGTGATGGGTGCGTTCAGGATCGTCCGTGGCCCGGTGAAGGGCAATGCCGGACGAAGCCCGTCGTCGCCGACCGGCAGGATCGACCGGGCCATCGTCGCCAGCGAGGCGGTGGTGCGGCCGATGGCGCGCACCGTGCGGAACGGGTCGGCCAGGCGTGAGGCGACGGCGTCGGTCGCCAGGTGCAGCTCCGACGGGACCTCGTCGGGCTCCCACGGCGTGGCGGGTGGCTCCGGATCGCCGGCGTCGGGTTCGAGATCGAGCAGGTGCGCCATCAGGTCGGCACCGGTCACCCCGTCGATGCAGGCATGGTGCATCTTCGACACCAGCGCCAGGTTGCCGTCGGCCAGGCCCTCGACGAGCGCCATCTCCCACAGCGGTCGGCTGCGGTTGAGGGGGGTGCTGGCGATGTCGCCGACGATCTCGGCGAGCTCGCGCATCGTGCCCGGCGCATGGACGGTGATCCGTCGCACGTGGTGCTCGACGTCGAAGTCCGGGTCCTCGAGCCACACGGGGTGGTCGAGCCCGAGGGGCACCGGCAACACCCGGCGCCGCAGCATCGGCATGAGGTGGATGCGCGCCCGGATGAGGTTGCGGAGATCCTCGAGTGCCAACGGTGTGGCGCGCGACGAGGGATCGAGCACCAGCGTGCCGCACACGTGCATGTGGTGCGTTGGCGTCTCCATATACAGGAACGACGCATCCATTCCGCTCAACCGAAGCATGCGCGGGAGCCTAGACGTGGGGGTCGGCGCGGGCCGGCGGTCAGCACCACGCCGTGGCGTCGAGGACGGCGTGCATGGTGCCGGCGTGGTTCGCCAGCGTGACGGCGCCGCCGGTGCCGAGCGGGAGCACCACGTGGTTGGCCACCGTCTGGCCGGCCGACCAGTTGAGGTTCGACACCGTCGGCATCGTCGCCCCGGCCGGCCAGATGGTCAGGTGCGACGCCGCCGACGTGCTCGTCGCCGTGGCGTTGCCGAACACGGCGCCGACGTCGACCGACGGGATGCCGGCGGCACCGGTGAGCGTGAGCGGCCGTTCGCCGCCGGCTGCCAGTACGCCGGCCGGACCGCCCGTGCCATCGCGGGTGTCGAGGACGCGCGTCGGACCGATGAGTCGGCACGCCCGTCCACCGATCGGTTCGGGCCCGAGCCAGCCGACGACGTCCACGATGACCTGCGCCGTGCCGCTGTTGTTGCGCAGCTGCAGCGTCCCGTCGGTTCCGAGGCGGGTGATCACCATGTTGGGCACCGTCGTCCCGGCGGCCCAGTTGAGGTTGGACGATGCCGGCATCGTCGTGCCCGTCGGCCATGCGGTCAGGTGCGACGCCGCCGTCGTGTCGGTGACGGTGACGTTGGCGACGATGCCGGTGGCGCCGACCTCGGGCACGCCCAGGTGGCCGGTCGGATCGATCGTCATCGTCTCGCCGGGCCCGAGCGCCGCGGCAGGGGCGCCGAGCCCCGTTCGGGTGTCGACGAGCCGCTCCGGCGGGACGGTGTGGAGGCGGTCCCCCGCGGGATCCGGCCCGAGCCAACCGAGGACGTCGACGATCACCTCCACCGAACCGGCGTTGTTGACCACGGCGAGCGTCCCGTCCGCACCGACCGGGACCGTCGCCAGGTTGGCGCGCGTCGTCCCGGGCGCCCAGTTGAGCGTCGACGCCGTGGGCGTCGGCGCACCGCCCGGCCCGACGGTGAGGTGCGATGCCGCCGTACCTCCGGTGACCGTTACGTTCACGACCACACCGCTGACCCCGCTGTCGGGGACGCCGGTGGCCGCCGACGGGTCGACGGTGCGCGGGGCCGAGGTCACCGGGCTCGCCGGGCCGCCGAGCCCGGTGCGTGTGTCGAGGACCCGCTCCGGCGTGATGGGGTGGAACGTCGATCCGTCGTCGATGGGGTTGACCTCGGTCGTGAACCCGAGCCCGCTCAGGGACTGGTCGTAGAAGAAGTGCGCCATGCCCTCACGCAGCACCTCCCAGTCGCCGGTGATGCCATGGCCGCCGTTGGTGAACGTCACGAGCTCGCAGGTGATGCGCACGCCCGCGGTGTCGCAGAAGTCCTTGGCCCCGCTGTAGGGGACCGTGCCGTCCTTGGTGCCGTGGAACAGGATCGCCGGCGGCTCGCCCACCTCGGTGAACCAGCCGTAGGTCATCCCGGCCAGCGACGCCACGCCGGCCAGGCGCTCGGCCCGCGTCCAGGACTTCGCCGGCAGGTAGGCCTGGGTCAGCGACGCCACGGCACCCGCGGAGTGACCCGAGGCAAAGATCGCCTCGGGGTGCAGCCGGTAGGTGGCGGCGTTCGCCCGCAGGAATGACGAGGCGAAGCCGACGTCGTTGGTGGCGCGCATCAGCGAGGTGAAGAACCGGTCGTTGCTGAGCGCCTGCTGGATGCTCGAGTAGCTCGCCCAGCCGTTGCCCGGGTCGAGCCGGTAGCCGATGGAGACCACCACGAAGCCCCGTTTGGCGAGCTCGGTCGCCATCTCGACGCTCGTACCGGCGCCCTTGCCGCCGAAGGCGAACCAGCCGCCGTGGGCCCAGATGATCGCCGGGCGCTGGCGGGTGGTGTCGCCGACCGGCTCGTAGAGATCGAGGTAGAGGTCTTCCCAGCCGTTCACGTTGA
>JAGQTE010000077.1 GCA_020439175.1 Acidimicrobiales bacterium
ACGTCCATGCTTGCCGCCACGCCGGGCACGGCGAGTCCCGATCCGCGGGCGTCCTATGCACCGACCACGCTCGACCCCACCGCGGCGCTGGAGGCGGCGTCCGGCAGCTGTCCCGCGGCCGCCGGTGTCGCAGCCTCCGGCGTCGCCCCGGCGCCCGCACCGATGGCGTCGCCGGTGCAGGCGACGACGACGGTGCCGGGCACGACGACGACCATCCCCACACCGACGACGGCCCTCGCCGACCTGCTCGCCGACCCGCGCGTCGCCGGCGACACGCTGTCGGTGTCGGTCTACGCCGACGGCATCGGCGAGATCATCGTCCACAACCCCGACACCCGGTTGCGGCCGGCGTCGAACCAGAAGCTGATCACCGCCATGGGCGCGCTGGCGCTGCTCGGCCCGGACGAGCGGCTGCACACCGACGTCGTCGCCGCCGGGCCGATCGTCGACGGCGTGCTGCACGGCGACCTCGTGCTGGTCGCCGGCGGCGATCCCACGCTGCTGCGGGTCGGGGCGCCGCACTCGATCGACGCCCTCGCCGAGCAGGTGCGGGCTGCGGGCATCACCGCCGTGGACGGACGCCTGGTCGTCGACGCCGACCGTTACGACGACCAGATCGCCAACGCCGGCTGGCCCAACGACTGGCTGCGCAACATCGGGCCGCTGAGCGCCCTGGTGCTCGACCGGAACATGTACCGCAACGACGCCGCCTTCCTCGCCGATCCGGCGCTGGCCAACGGCGAGGTGCTGCGGGTCGGGCTCGCCTTTCGTGGCGTGCCGGTCTCCGGCCCGACCGAGCGTGGCGACGTCGACGAGGGCGTCCGGGTGGCCCGACTGTCGTCGCCGACCATCAACGACCTCGTCGTCCAGACGCTGTTCCGCAGCGACAACCTCTACGCCGAGCTGCTCGTGAAGGAGATCGGCCATCGCGCCACCGGCGAACCCGGTACGACGGCCTCCGGGCTGGCGCGGATCCGCCAGCTGCTCACCGGCCTCTGCGTCCCGGTGACGTCGACCGACGTGGACGGCTCGGGGCTCAGCTACGACAACGCCCGGAGCGCTCGTGAGTTCCAGGCCCTGCTGCGGGCGGCGCGGGTCTCGCCGTGGGGTTCGCTGCTGTGGAACGACCTCCCCGTCGCCGGGACGATGGGCGCCTTCATCGGACGCCTCGACGGGCCGCTGACCACCGGTCGGGTGCGGGCCAAGGGTGGCTCGCTCGCCGTGGCCCGGACGTTGTCGGGGTACGCCACGACGCTCGGCGGGCGGCAGCTGACGTTCTCCGTGCTGATCAACGGCGGCATCACGACCGAGACCGAGCACGCCATCGACGACTTCGTCACCCGCCTGGTGCAGCTGCGGCTCTGACGCCGGCACCGGTATCGTCTGCGGGTCGAGCGGAGGAGACGGAGCATGGATCCGACCGTCGTCGCCATCCCCGGGTACTTCGGGTCGATGGGTGCCGAGTACCTGTACCTGAAGCGCCGGGCCGAGCAGCAGGGCCCCAGCGCGGCGGACTACGAGCGCAACGACACGATCACCAGCCTGGCGATGGGCGTGGCCAGCCTGATCGCACCGCTCGTGATGCCCAAGGTGCTCGGTCCGGTGACGCCCGGTGCCGGGCGCTTCGGCAAG
Organism: Acidimicrobiales bacterium; assembly: GCA_020439175.1. Taxonomy (GTDB): domain Bacteria; phylum Actinomycetota; class Acidimicrobiia; order Acidimicrobiales; family Acidimicrobilacustridaceae; genus JAGQTE01. The sequence continues at coordinate 1,633 of JAGQTE010000077.1, forward strand.
GCGCTCGTCGGCGTGGCCGCGGGTGCCGTCGCGGTGACCACCGTGGCCGACCGCCTGGCCAAGCTCGACGACGCGCCGGGCCCGTCCGCCACGGCGACCACGGCGGACGCTCCCGGTGACAACCCGAACCGCCGGCGCCGCCGGCGCATCGCCGAGGCGGCGCGCAAGGTGGCCAAGGTCGGCGGCGTGGCATCGATCGTGGCCGGCGGGGTGGCGATCACCTCGACCTGGACCCACCGGACGAACGCCGGTCGGTTGTGGGAGCGCCGGGTGCTGCCCGACCTGGGCAACGGTCCGCTGGCCTTGCTGGCGGCGGTGATCGGCTGGGACTTCATCTACTACTGGAACCACCGGTTCATGCACGAGGCCCGCTACATGTGGGCCATCCACGTCGTGCACCACTCGAGCGAGCGCTACAACCTCTCGACGGCGCTCCGGCAGCCGGTGGCCGACGCCTTCGGCACCTTCGTGCCGTACGGCCTGCTGGCGTTGTGCGGCATCCGGCCGTCGCTGATCCTGCAGGCGCGCGGCATCAACCTGATCTACCAGTACTGGATCCACACCGACGTCATCCGGCGGATCGGCCCGCTGGAGAAGGTGCTCAACACGCCGTCGCACCACCGGGTCCACCACGGCAGCAACCGCCAGTACCTCGACCGCAACCACGGCAGCATCCTCATCTCATGGGATCGCCTCTTCGGCACGTTCGCCCGTGAGGAGGAGCCGGTGGTCTACGGCCTCACCAAGAACATCGAGACCTTCAACCTGGCGCGGGTGATGACCCACGAGCACGGCGACATCCTGCGCGACGTGGCCGGGTCAGACAACTGGTCCGACCGGCTGTCGTTCGTCGTGCGCGGCCCCGGGTGGGCGTACGCCCGCCATGCCGAGCAGGCCGCAGCAGCGCTGGAGGCCGAGACAGCAGCTGAGGTCGAGATCCCGGCCGAGGCCGAGGCCCCTGCGCCGGTCGGCTGACGCTCGCTCCCCGTCCGGTATCCCTTTCGGCCGCTCGTTCGTCTTGTGGGGGCAACGGACGAACAGGCTCGAGACGAGTCGGGACGAAGGAGCGACCATGAAGGTCAACGAAGCGAACTGGGATCGGATCGCCCGGGTGGTCATCGGTGTGGCGTTGATCGGCGTCGGCCTGGCCGTCGTCGGCGGTACCGGCGGCATCGTGCTCGCCGTCGTCGGGCTCATCCCGCTGGTGACCGGTGCCGTCGGGACGTGTCCGCTGTACAGCGTCTTCGGCGTCAGCACCTGCAAGAACCCGAACGCGGCGTAGGGAGAGGACGTGCTCGGCGATGGGAACGGTTCGGCCGGCGGTCGACCGTCAGGCGACGACCTGGCGATGGCGCTGGCCGACCTGTATCCCTTCGCCCTCTCGCTCACCCGGGATCCCGACCTGGCCGGCGGCCTGCTCCAGGACGCCTGGCTTCGGGCGAACGCCGCCGCCGACACCTGGCGCGGCGACGTGCCGCTGGCGTCGTGGCTGCGGCGCATCGTGCACAACCTCGCCGTCGACCGGGCCCGGCGCTCGGCGCGCGAGGTGCTCGTCGACGAGGTCGAGGACGCCTGGCGCGACGACGCCTACACGGTGGACGCAGCGGTCGTCGCCGAGCGGGCGCAGACGCGCGCCGAGCTCGAGGACGCGCTGGCGCGTCTGCCGTTCATCTACCGATCGGTCGTGCTGCTGCACGATGTCGAGGACTGGACGGTCGCCGACATCGCCGCGCTGCTCGACCTCGGCCTGCCCGCCGCCAAGCAGCGGCTGCGGCGCGGTCGCATGATGTTGGTCAGCGCGCTCGCCGACGGCGAGCAGCGGCGCGTCCAGCTCCAGGGGGTGCCCATGCGGTGCTGGGATGCCAGGCAGCACGTGTCCGACTACCTCGACGGCGACCTCGACGCCGCCACGGCGAGCATGC
>JAGQTE010000078.1 GCA_020439175.1 Acidimicrobiales bacterium
GGAGGCATCGGGCGACCCACAGCCCGACCGTGCCCGGCTGTGCGGCCACCAGGCCGTCGGCGGGCAGGACGTCGGCGAGGTCGGCAGCCGCGCGCGGCGCCGGCAGCGGCGACTGCGTGGCGGCATAGGACGGCGCCAACGCCGCCGCCAGCGCCCGGTACAGCGGGGGTGGCGGCGGGATGTCGACGTCGCCGCTCCACCGCATCGTCAGCGTCACCAGGTGCTCGGGCGCCACCTCCAACGTGGGCCGGCGCCCCCACCGCTCGGGCGGCGCCTCCGCCGGGTCGAGGCCCACGGCGAGCACGAGCCCGGCATCGTCGATGCCGGACAACGCGGCGTCGTCGGCCTGCAGCCCCACGGTGCCGTGGTGCGCCGGATCGTCCCAGGCGAAGATCCCCTTCGCACCCCAGGTGTTGACGACGCCGATGCCGGCGTGGTGTGCCAGCGTCGCCACCTCGTCGACGCGACCGGCGTGCACCACCCCGGGCCCGGCGAGCACCATGACGCCGACCTCGCGCATCGACGGGTCGAGGGTGGGCGCCGCCCCTGCAGGCGTCAGCTCGACCGGCTCGGCGACGGGAGCCGGCGCACCCAGGTCCAGGTCGAGCACGAGCTCGACCGAGGCGTGGACCCGCCCGGCCCGCCACGACGCCACCGCCAGCGGCAGCTCCGCCGGATCGCGCACGACGTGGGGATCGGCGTCGGCGCCGAGCACGGACGACAGGCGCAACGTCTGGGGCCCGACCCACGCTGCACCCGGTCCGGGGCCGATGCGACCCGAGGCGTCGGCGAGCAGCGGCGCCAAGGCGCCGTCGACCGGCAGGGCGCGCACGCCGGGGAGCGTCGGATGGCCGGGCGCGCCGAAGCAGGCCCGCACGCGCGCGGCCCGCAGGCAGCGGCCGAGCAGGCCGGCGATCGTCGCGTCAGCGGCGGAAGGCGCCATGGGCGGCATTCTGGCCGATCGCCGCCGGCGGCGGGTCTAGTACCGCAGGCCGGGTGCGCGGCACCCGAACAGGTCGGCGTTCATCAAGGCCGTGAGCTCGGCCGGCTCCCAGCGCTTGTTGGCCTTGCGGATCGTCGGCCCGTTGCGCCAACCCTCCATCAGCACGATCTCGTCCTTGACGGCCCGGATGACCTGTCCGGTGACGTGACCTGCCTTGTCCGACGCCAGCCAGGCGACGAGCGGCGACGACAGCGACGGGTCCATGGCGTTCCACTCGTCGAACTCGTCGGGCTCCTTGGCCTCGATGCCGGCGCCGGGGATCGACGCCGCCATCCGGGTGGCGCCGGCCGGGCCGATGCAGTTGACCGTGATGCCGAGCTTGAACACCTCGAGGCTGACCGTCTGGGTGAACCCGGCGATGCCGGCCTTGGCCGTGCAGTAGTTGGCCTGCCCGAAGTTCCCCACGAGGCCGGCACCCGAGGTGGTGTTGATGATCCGACGGCCCGAGACGTCCTCGCCCGCCTTGGACAGCTCGCGCCAGTGGTTCACGGCGTGCGTCGTGGGGCAGAACGTCCCGCGCAGGTGCACTCGGATGACCGAGTCCCAGTCCGCCTCGGTCATGTTCCAGATCGTGGCGTCCCGGGCGATGCCCGCGTTGTTGACCACGATGTCCAGGCGCCCGAACGTGTCGACCGCCTGGGCGATCATCTCGCCGGCCTGGGCATAGTCGGCCACGTCGGCGTAGTTGGCGGCGGCCTCGCCGCCGCGGGCCGTGATCAGGTCGACCGTGAGGTCCGCGTCGCGTCCGGTCCCCTCACCCTGGAGCGTGGTCCCCAAGTCGTTGACCAGGACTTTTGCTCCCTCCTTCGCCAGCTCGAGCGCATGGCCACGGCCGATGCCGTGCCCTGCGCCGGTGACGATCGCGACCTTGCCGTCGAGCAGACCCATGGAGCTCCCCCGTTGTCGGGCTTCGTTTCTGATGAGTCGTCAGATCGTAGTGGGACCAAGGTCCCGATTGGCAACCTGACTGGAACCGCAGCGGGTTGCGCGACGACTGTTGAGTGGATGGGAACGACCGGAACCCTCACGCGCGCCGCGCTCGCGGCAGCTGCTGTCGCCGTGGCGGCGGCCGGCTGCGGTGCTGACGCGTCCACCTCCACCACTGCGGGCACCACGAGCGAGGCGGCCGCGTCGTCGTATCGCGGGGTGACGCGGCCCGACCCCTTCCAGGTCGGCGACGTCACCCTGCCCGACGTCACGCCCGGCCAGGAGGGCACCTTCGCCTTCAAGGCGCCGGAGGGCGAGCTGCTGTTCGTCTTCTTCGGCTACACCAACTGCCCCGACGTCTGCCCGACGACGATGAGCTACTACAAGGCGGCGCTCGACGAGCTCGGCCCCGAGGCCGCAGACAAGCTGCAGGCGGCGATGGTGGCGATCGACCCCGAGCGCGACACGCCCGAGGTCATGGAGCGCTTCTTGTCCTTCTACGCCGACAGCCGCCACGCCCTGCGCACGCTGGACCCGGCGGAGCTCGACGCGGCAGAGGAGGCGTTCGGCACGACGTCGTCGGTGACGACCAACGCCGACGGCAAGGTCGAGGTCGTGCACAGCGGCACGGCGTACCTGGTCGACGACCAGGGCACCGTCCTCGTCGAGCTGCCGTTCGGCGTCTCCGTCGACGACCTGGTGCACGACATCTCGGTGGCACTGGAGCAGATCGATGGCTGAGCCGACCGAACCCCGCCACCGCCCACGCACCGGCTTGGCGCTCGGCATCGTCGCTGGGGCGCTGGCCCTCGTCGCCATCGTCGTGGGCGTCATCGCCTTCGCCGGAGGCTCCAAGGAACCGTTCGAGTACAAGGTCGTCGTGCCAGTGGGTACAGCCGAGCGCATCGCCGCTGGCGAGGAGGTCACCCTGATCGACGCCCAGATCGACCTGGCGGTCGGCGACCGCATCGTCATCGACAACCAGGACGACGAGGTGCACCAGGTCGGTCCGTTCCCGGTCCGACCGGGCGAGACGTTCGAGCACACCTTCACCGCCCCCGGGCGCTTCGAGGGCCTGTGCACGTTGCACCCTGACGACGCCGTCGTCATCACGATCACCTGAGCGGGCGTCCGCCCGATCAGATCCCACCCCCAACTGGAGGAACCCCACATGAGCACCCGACGCAACCGAGTCCTGGCCGCCAGCATCGCGGCAGCGGCACTCGCCTCTGCCGCTGCGTGCAGCTCGGACAGCACCACGACCACCGAGGGCACGTCGGCACCGGCCGGCACCACCGCCGGGTCGACCAAGGGCTCGATGATGGAGGGCATGGTGGTCGAGGATGCCTGGTGCCGCGAGAGCCCGATGGTGGACGGTGCGGGTGCCTGCTACGCCACCCTCGTCAACCACACCGACGAGGACGACGGCCTGGTCGGTGTGACCGTGTCGTCGTCGGTCGCCGGCGATGCCCAGATCCACAACACCGTCAGCGCCACCGACGACACGATGGCCGACGGCATGACCGGCAGCTCCATGAAGGACGACATGGCTGACGACATGAAGGACGACATGGCCTCCGACGACATGCACAGCTCCGACTCCATGGACGACATGGGAACGACCGGCTCGTCGATGATGGACGACATGATGACGATGGTCGAGGTCGACGAGATCGAGGTCCCGGCCGGCGAGACCGTCATGCTCAAGCCCGGCGGCTACCACATCATGCTGATGGAGCTGGCCGAGCCGCTCGAGGCCGGCAGCACCATCGAGCTCACGCTCGAGTTCCACGAGTCGGGCTCGCAGAAGGTGACCTTCGAGGTTCGCTCGGCCTGAGCCGATCCGGCGTGTGGGCGCCCTGCCTCAGCGCAACCGCTGGGGCAGGGTGCCCTCGTACGCGGCCTGCAGGTCGCGCTTGAGGATCTTTCCCGCCGGGTTGCGCGGGATGACCTCGACGTGCTCGAGCTGCTCGGGCACCTTCTGCACCATCAGCCCCGCGCCCTTCAAGAACTCGACCATCTCGTCGAAGTCCAGGGGGTCGGCCCCTTCGGCGGTGGCCACGACGGCGCAGACCCGCTCCCCCGAGTCCGGGTCGGGCAACCCGATCACCGCCACGTCGGCGACCTTGGGGTGGCTGTAGAGGTGGTCCTCCACCTCCTTGGCCGAGACGTTCTCGCCCTTGCGGATGATGATGTCCTTGAGCCGTCCCGTGATGGTGAGCATGTGACGTTCGTTGAGCATGCCCAGGTCGCCGGTGCGGAAGTAGCCGTCCTCGTCGAAGGCGTCGGCGTCGAGGGAGGCGTCGAGGTAGCCCCGCATCAGCTGGGGGGCCTTGGCACGGACCTCGCCCTCCTCGCCGACCCCGGCGATCGTCCCGGCCGTCGTCACCAGGCGCAGCTCGACGCCGGGCATGGGCGAGCCTTCGGTGTGCGCCAGATCCTCGTCGCCGTCGTCGACGCCGGACATGGTGAGGATCGGTGCTTCGGTCAGCCCGTAGCCGGACAGGATGCCCTTCGAGCCGGGGAACGCGGCCTTCATGTCATGGTGCAGCTGCGGCGGCTTCGGTGCGCCGCCGCCGGGGAAGGCCCGCACGTCGCCGAACAGCCCACCGCCCGCCTTGGTCTGGGCGCCCAGGTACACCTGATGGAACACGGTGCCGGACCCGGCCAGGGTGACGCCGTTGGCGTCGAGGATCTCGACGACCTGGTCGGGCACGAAGGCCTGGAAGCAGATGTTGACGCAGCCGGTCATGAGGCTGGTGACCAGCCAGGTGATGCCACCGATGTGCGGGAAGGGAAAGGCGAGGGCGTTGCGATCGTCGGCGGTGACCGCCAGCCGCTGCGCCATCCCCTTGGCCACGGCGGCGATGGTGGCGTCGGTGTGCTGTGCGCCCTTCGGGTCGGCAGTGGTGCCCGACGTGTAGAAGTACCAGCGCACCTCGTCGCCGTCGGTCGGCACCGGGCCGAGGTCCGCCGGGTCAGCCTCGGGCAGGTCGCGATCGCACGTCAGCACGTCGATGGCGCCACCGTCGGCGTTGATGGCCGCAGCGATCTCGTTCGCCATCTCGGCGAAGGCGAAGCCGCCGAACTCGGTCGGCACCACCAGCAGCTTGGCCTGCGTCTGGCGGGCGCAGAAGCCGACCTCTCGCTCGCGGAAGATGTGCAGGATCGGGTTCTGGCGGGCGCCGAGGCGAGCGATGGCGGCCACGAGCACCATCGACTCGAACCACGTCGGCAGCTGCCACGTGACGGTGTCGCCGGCGCCGATGCCGCGAGCCGCCAGTGCCGCCGCCACCCGCTCGGACCGGCCACGGAAGGCCCGGAAGGTCATCTCCCGGCCGCTCTCGTCGATCGCCATGACGGCGTCGGGGGTCTCGGCGGCGCGCGCCTCGACCAGGTCCCACAGCGTCGGTGCCTCGAGCATCGTCGGTCTCCCGTCTCCCCGGACCCCGGCGGTCGCCGGTGATCTGACGGGGCGTCAGCTTAGGTCGTCTGCCCAGCGGCTCGCGTAGCGTGGCGTCGTGCGACTCCCTTCCGGCCGTGGGCGCCACCGACGACCGACGGCGGGTCCGGCGACGCGCATCGCAGCGATCGGGACGTTGGCGGCGATGACGGCGCCCGCTTGCGTGACCTCATCCGTCCAGTCGAGCTCATCCTCGGCGCCGCTCGCCGCGGTCGCACTCGCTCCCGGCACCCCGCACGCCGACCTGTTCCTGGCTGCACCGCTGGACCCGGCGGTCGACTGGAGCGACCGCACGGTCCACGTGACGATCGACGCTCCCCCGGAAGACCTGATCGTCGAGCTCCTCGACCCCGGCGGCGGGAGGCTGGCAGCACGCGCCTTCGCTGCGGGCACCGAACCAGCGACGGTGGCAGTGACCCAGGACTGCATGCGAGCCGACTGCGGCGCGGAGGTCCTCGTACGCTTTCGTCGTCTCCACCCCGGCAGCGAAGCCGTCGCGATCGCGGGGAACGCCACCGCCGAGGCGACCGGGTTCGGACCGACCCCGTCGGTTGCCCCGATGACCGTGGAACGACTGCCGGCCGCACCGGACGCGCCCGATGCCGGAGCCCTCCGCGCGCCGTCCAACCTGCGGGTCGACGTCGACGCCCAGGTCGCCGCCGACCTCGTGGTCCTCGAAGGAGCCGCCTGCGACGACCTCCCCTGGTTCGTGCCCCTGCCGACTGACGCGCCAGGGACCGAAGCGCCCGCCTTGCGGTTGATCTCTGGGGCCGGAGACGAGTCGGTGACCGGTGGCGAAGCGCTCGCGCTGCCGGCCGAGGCCTGCGACGGCGGGCGCGCGACCGTGTGGATCGTGCTGGCGTCACCGGTGACCACCGGCACCGCGCAGGCGTCGTGGGCACTACTCGGCGACCGAGCGACGATCGACGCTGCTCGGGTCGTTCGAGCCGAGCCGCAGATCTCGACGACGCCGACCGTGTCGCTCGGAGCGACGCCCGAGGCGCTCACTCCTCTCCCTCTCGGCCTCGGCCTCGGCCTCGGCCAACCTACGGAGGTACACCATCTCGTCCTCGCCGAGGGTGTCGACATCGAGGCCACCTCGCGCACCGGTGGCGGTCCCGACCTCGTGGTCGTCGAGCCGGCGGGGTCCGCGAGGTTCTTCCCGGTCGTCGCCGGACCGTGCCCGCCGAGCCCCTGTCCTGAGGAGCTGGAGCTGCAGTTGCAGTACGACCTGCGAGGCGGACCGGTCGACGGACCGATCGACGCCCGGGCCGCCATCGTTGCCTTGCGCGCCGTGGTCTAGCGTCTCCCGGATGCGATGGCGGTCGTGGATGGCGGTGGTAGCGGTGGCGACGAGCGTGTTCGGTGTCGCCGGACCGGGCGTGGCGCCGGCGCAGGCACAGATCGTCGTCCCACCGGAGGCGGACATCCTCGACGGACTCCGCGCCGGGCACCCCCGTCTGGTGCTCACGCCCGAGGGCGTCACCGACCTGCAGGCGCGCATCGCCGGTGATGCCACCGCCGCCTCGCTGTACGCCGGGGTCAAAGCCCGGGCGACGGCGCTGCTGGGCGAAGCGCCGCTGACCTACACCAAGCCGGACGGGTTCCGCCTGCTCGAGACCAGCCGGGCCGCCGTCCGGCGCATGTACGACCTCGGCCTGGTGTGGCTCGTCGAAGGCGACCCGGCCTACGCCGCTCGGGGCTGGTCCGAGCTCGAGGCGCTGGCCGCCTTCCCCGACTGGAACCCCATCCACTTCCTCGACACGGCGGAGATGACCCACGCCGTCGCCATCGGGTACGACTGGCTCTACGCCGCGCTCACACCGACGCAGCGCGCCACCGTCGCCCAGGCGATCATCGACAAGGGCCTGACCCCGGGGCGGATGAGCTACGACGGCACCGCCATCGTCGCCGTGTCCTACTGGACCGGCGTCACCAACAACTGGAACAACGTCGTCAACGGCGGGCTCACCATCGGGGCCCTCGCCGTCGGCGACCTCGACCCGGCGCTGGCGAGCTACGTGGCCCACGAAGCGCTCACCCGCCTGCCCGGCGCCATGGCGAACTACGCCCCCGACGGCGCCTGGCCCGAGGGCGTGAGCTACTGGGAGTACGCCACCGAGTACACCGGCTACACGATCGCCGCCCTCGAGACGGCGCTCGGCTCCGACCTGGGGCTCGGCGACGTGGCCGGGTTCGCCCAGACCGGCGACGTGCCGGTGCACATGGTCGGCCCCACCGGCCAGCGCTTCAACTGGGCCGACGACGGCGAGCCGCGCTTCGCCCCGTCCGTGCCGTTCCTGTTCCGGCTCGCCGAGCGGTTCGGCCGTGCCCTCGACTGGCAGCAGGCGATCGACCACGCCGAGCCGCATGCGCTCGACGTCGTCTGGTACCGGCCTGCGCCGGGTCCCGTCGTCGACCCGGCGCGCGACCACCTGTTCGCCGGCGTCGATGTGGCGACGATGCGCAGCGCATGGCACGACCCGGACGCCGTGTTCGTCGCCACCAAGGGCGGTTCGCCCGGCGAGAACCACAACCAGATGGACCTGGGGTCGTTCGTGCTGGAGCGTGGCGGTCAGCGCTTCGCCATCGACCTCGGCCGGGAGAACTACAACCTGCCCGGGTACTGGGACAACTGGGCCACCGGTCGTCGCTGGACCTACTACCGGTCCCGCGCCGAGGGGCACAACACGCTCGTCGTGAACCCGGACGCCTGTGAGGATCAGGACCCGGCCGCCGACGCCACCATCGTGCGCTTCGCCGCGTCCGACGCAGGCGCGTTCGCGGTGACGGACCTGTCGGGCGCCTACCGCCTGCCCGCCCGGCGCGGCGTCGGGCTGTTCGACCGGGACCGCGTCGTCGTGCGCGACGAGCTCGACCTCGGCGCCGGCGCTGCTGTCGAGTGGGCGATGCACACGCGCGCCGACATCACGGTGGCGCCCGACGGCCGCTCGGCCACGCTGACGCAGGGCGGCGTGGTGCTCGAGGCGCACCTCGACGCCGCCACCGCCGGCACCTTCGCGGTGGCCGACGCCGTACCGGCGCCGACGTCGCCGAACCCCGACGGCCAGACGCCCAACACCGGGGTACGCAAGCTCGTGGTCCGCCTGACCGGCGCCGGACCCACCACGATCGCCGTCACCTTCACCGGTCCGGGTGACCCGGTCGGCGCCGAGGCGACGACACCCATCGGCGCATGGACGGTGCCCGGGACGCCCACGGCTGACGTCACCCGGCCGGCAACCGCCACCCCGACGAGCCCGTCGGCCTGTGACCCGGCGCCC
>JAGQTE010000079.1 GCA_020439175.1 Acidimicrobiales bacterium
CGCGCACGTACCGGTCGCGCCGGCGGCCCGCCAGCACCAGCCGTCCGTGCGCATCGAGGTGGCCGACGTCGCCGGTGCGCACCGCGCCGTCCGCGGTCATCGCCGCCGCCGTGGCGTCCGGATCTCGCCAGTAGCCGCGCATCGTGGCCGGTGACGCCAGGCAGACCTCGCCCTCCGTGCCGGGTGGGAGCACGGTGCCGTCGTCGGCGCGGATGGTGAGCGTCACGCCCGTGTGCGGGCGGCCGACGCTGACCTCGGCGTCCTCGGGCGGGGCGTCGAAGGCGGTGCCGACCCCGATGCCGGCCTCCGTGCACGAGTAGCGCACCGACACGGCGGCGCCGAACCGCCGCCGTGCCTCGCGCACCAGCGACGGCGTCGACGGACCGCCCCCCATCACGATGGCGCGCACGCTCGACAGGTCGCGCTCGTCGAACGACGGGTGCCGCAGCATCAGCGCCACCTGGGTCGGGATGCCGCCGACGCCGGCCATGGCGTAGCGCTCGATCAGCGCCAGCGCGTCGCCTGGCCGCCACCGGTCGACGAGGACCGTGCAGGCACCCCGCATGAGGTTGCCGGGCAGCTTGGTCATCGGCCCGAGGTGGGCGAACGACGTACCGGCGAGCTGTGCCGCGCCGGCCTGGCCGGCCCAGGTGCCGCCGGTGTCGACCTGGGTGATGAAGGCCAGCTGGCGGCCGCCGAACACGGCGCCTTTGGGCTGGCCGGTGGTGCCGGAGGTGAACACGATGGCCACCGGGCGGTCCGGGTCGGCGTCGAGCGGCCGGGGAGCGCCGCCGTCCACCCGGACCGGTGCCAGCGCGTCGCCGGGCGCGCCGGCGACGTCCATGGTCACGAGGTCCGCGCCGGCGGGCAGTGCATCGGGGTGCGGTGCCAGGTCGGGCGTCGCCACGACGAGGTGTGGCCGGGCCGTCGCCAGCACCCCGGCCCGCTCGTGCGAGGTCAGCCGGGCGTTCACCCCGGCGGTGACGGCGCCGAGCTTGGCGGCGGCGGCGTAGGCGATCACGTACTCGGGGATCGACGGCAGGGCGAGCGCCACCACGTCGCCGGCGCCGACGCCCGCCGCGGCCAGGCCGGCAGCCACCTCGTCGCTCGCCCGGGCGAGCTCGGCGAAGCTGAGCAGCCACCCGTCGGCGGCGACGTACGCAGTAGCATCGCCGAAGCGTGCGGCGGCCTCATCGACGACCTCGCCCAGCACGTCAGCCCCGTCCGGATCGCCCGAGGCGGTGGATCCCAGGAGAAGGGCGCGGAGCGGACCCGTGGTGGAGCGCAGCGACGACGCGGCGGTCATGACCGCCCCCACCGACGGCCGAGAGCTGCGTCGGCAGGGGCGCAAGACGATGGCGAAGCTGCTCGAGGCGGGCATGACGGTGCTCGCCGAGCGCGGGTACCACGCCGCGCGCGTCGACGACGTGGTGCGCACCGCCGACGTGTCGCACGGCACCTTCTACCTGTACTTCTCCAACAAGGAGGAGCTGTTCCAGGCGCTCGCCGTGCAGTGCGCCGACGAGATGACCGACCTGGCCCGCTCGCTCGGACCTGTGACGCCCGACGACGAGGGGTTGGCCGCCCTGCGGGCCTGGCTGGCGTCGTTCGTGGACTGCTACGGGCGCTACGGCGTGGTGATCCGGGCGTGGATGGAAGACCAGGTCACCGGCCGCGAGCTGGCCCGGCTGGGCGGGCGCACCTTCACGGCCGTCACCGCGGCGCTGGTCGCCCGCATCGACGAGGCCCGCCCCGGGCGGGGTCCCCAGGCGGAGCTCGACGCGGCGGCGCTGCTGGCGATGATCGAGCGGTTCACCTACTTCACGACCTCGCGCTCGGTCGGGTTCGAGCACGACACGATGCTCGACACCCTGGCGCGGCTCGTGCACCGCGGCTTCTTCGGCGGCTGAGCGACCGCGGCCCCGGCCCCGGCCGCCCGGCGGGCGACTCGTCGCTCGCCTCAGCGCGGCCGCCATTCGATCCGCTTCCCGCTGGCGAAGAACTCCTGGCCCTGGCGCAGCGACTCGTCGTTGGTGCCCAGTCCGACCAGCGCCCAGCCCATGCCGAGCGCCTGCGAGCGGGAGTGCTCGAGCGCCGTCCAGATCGCCCGGACGGTGCCCTCGATCGCCAGCGGCGGCGCCGATGCGATCGCCTCGGCGCACCAGGCGGCGGCGTCGTGCAGCTCGGCGAGCGGCACGACCTGCGACACCAGCCCGATCTCGTGGGCGCGCTGCGCCGTCAGACGCTCGTGGTTGCCGAGCAGCGACACGCGCATGATCTCGTGGAACGGCATCTTCTGGAGCATGTGGATGGGCTCGAAGGCAGCGGTCATGCCGTAGGTGACGTGGGGGTCGAAGAAGGTGGCGTGGTCGGCGGCGATGATGAACTCGACCTCGCCGAGCATGTAGAAGGCGCCGCCGCAGGCCATGCCGTTGACGGCGGCGATGACCGGCTTCCACAGGTCGTTGGCCTTGGGCCCGATGTAGTCGCCGACGTCGTCGAAGTGGAACGGCGTCGAGCCCGAGCCGACGGTCTTGGTCTCGCCGTCGGGCGCCTTGGCGATCTGCTCGGCGCTGCCGAGCGTCTCGGCCCGGTCGATGCCGGTGCAGAACGCCTTCTCCCCGGCGCCGGTGAGCACGGCGACGCGCACGTCGTCGTCGAAGCGCAGCGAGCGCCAGCAGTCGCGCAGCTCCTTCTGCATGGCGACGTTGAAGGCGTTGTGCACGTCGGGGCGGTTGAGCGTCACCCAGGCGACGTAGTCGCTGACGGTGCAGGTGATGGTCTCGTAGTCGCGGCTGGCCATGGGAGCTGACACTACGTCAGGTCGGCGTGCTCAGCCGCCGCCCATCTGGAGCCCGCCGATGCCGTAACCGAAGATGCCGGTGGCCACGGCGTCGCCGATCTCGGCGGGGTCCCAGCGGCGTGGGCCCTTCGGCGTGGTGATCGAGGCGCCGAGGCTCCAGGGCTCGTAGTGGGTGATGCCGTCGCCGACGGCACGGAACACCTGGCCGCTGACGTGCAGGGCCTCGTCGGAGGCCAGCCACACCACCATCGGGGCGGAGTTGCCGGGGTTGAGCCGGTTGAACTCGTCGTCGGGGCTGACCTGATCGGCCTCGACGATCGGGATCGACGGCATGGTGGCGTTGACGATGCGGGTGGCGCCACCGGGGGCGATGGCGTTGGCCCGGATGCCCGACCGCTTGCCTTCGAGCGCGGTGATCATCGTCAGCGCCGCGATGCCCGCCTTGGCGGCGCCGTAGTTCGCCTGGCCCCGGTTGCCCTGCAGGCCGGCGCTCGAGACCGTGTTCACCACCGCGGCGCGCCGCGCCCGGCCGGCCTTGGACTCGCCCTGCCAGTAGACGCAGGCGTGATGCGTGACGTTGAACGTGCCCTTGAGGTGCACGGCGATGACCGAGTCGAACTCGTCCTCGGTCATCTTCACGATGGAGTTGTCGCGCAGGATGCCGGCGTTGTTCACCACGATGTCGAGGGCACCGAAGGTGTCGATGGCCTGGCGGACCATGGCCTCGGCGTCGTCCCAGCTGGCGACGTTGCCGCTGTTGGCGACGGCCTCGCCGCCGCGCTCGGTGATGATCCGCACGACATCTTCGGCCGGCGTGGCGTCCTGACCCTCGCCGGTCATGCCGCCGCCGAAGTCGTTGACCACGACCTTGGCGCCCTGCGCCGCCAGCTCGAGCGCCTCGCCCCGGCCGACCCCGCGCCCGGCGCCCGTGACCAGTGCCACCTTGCCTTCGACGATCCCCATTGTGCGTGTCCCCCCTGGAAGCGTGCGGCGCCCCTCGCCGCCGGCGTCACGATACGCCAGACCTGACACGAGCGTCAGATTCGGTGGCGGCGCCGGCCCGTCCGCTGCAATCGACTGTGCAGATTCGGTGACATGCGCACGCGATCTGCCGGGTCGTTCCCGGCACGGTCGTGACCGACGCGACCGTGGCGTGGGCGTGCCCCGGCGGCCGGAGGTGGCGGTCCTACGATGACGGGTCCCGTCACCTCGGCGCGCGCCCAGGCGTCGTCCGGCGGCCGAGGCACCTGTGCAGCGCGCGACCGACTGGCTCTCCGACCCCCGTACCCGCATCGTGGCGGGGTGGCTGGTCGCCATCGCCTTGGCGGTCACGGCGGCGCTGATCGTGCGCGGCTCGACGCCGACGGGCTCCTTCGGTGCCACCGATTCGCAGACCTACCTGTCGGTGGCCCAGAACCTCACCGAAGGGCGCGGCCTGACCAGCAGCTTCACCAACGAGTACGACGGCGTCGTGCCGGTCGACGCCGTCGCCCGCTCCGGGCGGCAGGCGCTGCTGCTGTGGCCGCCGCTGTACCCGGCGGCGCTGGCGGCCGGAACGCTCGTCGGCTCCGACCCCGACCACACCACGGCACCGCTCGGCGCCCTCGGCGCGGCGGCGACGGCCCTGCTGGCGCTGCGGCTGGTGCAACGGCTGACCGGCTCGGTGGTGCTCTCGGCGGCGATCGTCGTGCTCTACCTCGCCAACATCTGGTCGGTGCTGCTGTTCGCCACGGTGAGCTCGGAGGTGCTCTACGTCCCGCTCCTGTTGGCCGCCACCTTGGCGCTGGTGCGCGCCTTGGACGCACCGTCCGTGTGGCGGCTCACGGCCTACGCCGCGCTGGCGGCGGCCACGGCGCTGACCCGGTACACCGGCGCCTCGCTGGTGCTGGCCGGCGCCGTGGCGCTGGCGATCTGGCTCCCGCTGCCGGCGCGCCGCCGGTGGATCGCCGTGGGTGCGACGACGGCGGCGGCGACGATCCCGTTGGCCGTGTGGACGCTGTGGTCGCGCGCCGGGACGAGCGGTCGGAACCGGTCGATCGGCTGGTATGACAAGGGCGACGACGTGCGGGCGTTCCTCGCCCTGCCGACCGAGTGGGTGCTGCCCCCCGAGGACCTCAGCGGTGCGCGCGGCTGGGTCCTCGGTGCGCTGCTCGTGGTCGCTGCGGTCGTGGCGGCCGTCGGGTGGGTCACGACGGCGCGCCGAGCCGCGACTGATCCCGCGGCGTCGGGCTTCGTGGACGCCGAGGCGCGTGCGGTGCGCGCCGCCGGGCCGGTGCTCGCCGTCGTCCTGGCGCACGCGGCGTTCGTGATCGGCTCGGGGTTCCTCCTCGACGTCACGCTGCCGTTGGACCAGCGGATGATGATGCCGGTCGTGGCGCTGCTCGCCGGCCTCGTCGTCGGCGGGATCGCCTGGCCGTTGCGCCGGGACGTGTCACGCCCCAGCCGGTGGATTGCGGCGACGGTGCTGGTGGCGCTGCTCGCCGTCGGCACGACGCAGCTGTGGGAGGTGTCGGACCGCTACATCATCGGCCGCGACCTCCCGGGCGTCACCGGGCCGCGCGCGCCGGATGACACGCTGGCGGCGTTCGAGGTGATCCCCGACGATGCGCTGGTGTTCGCCAACGCCCCGACCGCCATGTACGCCGTGACGCGACGCGGCAGCATCACGTTGCCGCACCAGTCGTTCCCCATGTCGGCCGCCGAGAACCCCGACTACGCCGCCGAGCTGGCCGACCTCGGGCAGCTGGCACGCGAGCGGGAGGTGTGGTTCGTCTGGTACATCCCGACCTCGGCCATCACCGACTACATGGCGCCCGAGGCCGACATGCTGGCGGCCCTCCCGCTCGAGCTCGTGGCCAGCGCGCCGGAGGTGCGGATCTACCGGTCGGTGCCCGACGCCGCGGCGCCCTGAGCCGCGGTCTAGGAGCTCTTCAGGTTCGGGCTGGCGAGCACGGATTCGACGGCGGCGATGACGGCGTCGGGGTCCCAGTGCTGGATCGACGAGCCCGCGTCCTCCACGAGGAGGAACGACCCGAAGGGTGACTTGTTGGCGAGCGCCTCTTGGCGGGTGTGGCGCTCGTCGTCGGACGGTGACAGGTCAGCGGCGGTGAGCGTCGTGCCGGTGTCGCCGGCGCTGGAGCGCGCCGGTCGCGTGTGCGACGCGCCGAGGACGACCGTCGGCACCGGCGGGGGCGGCAGCGCTGCGCTGCCGTAGCCGCCGAGGTCGGCGTCGACCAGGTCGAGGCCGGCCAGCTCGGCGACGACGCCGGCCGAGGCGTCGGCCGACGGCTCGGCGTTCGACGTCCACAGCACCGGATCGATGAGCACCATGCCGGCGACGAGCGGCAGGGATCGCTGGGCGAGCATGCGGGCGATGAACGTCCCGGCGCCCTGGCCGACCACCACGACCGGTGTGGACGCGCCGGACGCCTCGATCACGGCCGCCAGGTCGTCGGCCTGCTGCTCGACCGTCCGGTCGGAGGTGGCCGGTCCGCTGGCGCCGAGTCCGGGCCGGTCGTTGGTGCAGACCTGCACCTGGTCGGCGAGGCCCTCGGCGACGCCGGTGCCGTCCCAGCCCTCGGCGCCGGTCAGCCCGAGATCGCTCACGAGCCACACCGTCGGTGCGCCCGATCCCATGCACTGCACGGACACGGACGTGCCGCCTGCGTCGACGGTGGTGGTCGTCCACGAGGCGCCGGACGTCGTCGGTGCGTCGTCGCCGCTGCTCGAGGCGTCGGTGGTGGACGAGCACGCGGCGGCGGACGCCCCGAGGGCGACGACGGCGCTGCAGGCGGCGAGAAGGCGGCGGCGCATGGAGGTCCGACCCTACCCGCGCCTCAGCGCAGGACGGCGGCGGCGCGCAGCGCTTCGAGCTCAGGGCCGGACACGCCCGCCAGATCGGTCAGGACGCGGTCGGTGTCGGCGCCGAGCAACGGCCCGGCGCTGCCGTAGCCGGAGGTGCGGCCGGTGATCCGTGCGCTGTTGCGCTCGTAGTCGCCGGGGCCGAGCAGCGGATGCTCGAGGTGCTCCAGGTGATGGCGTGCCGCCAGTTGCGCGTCGTCGTGCGCATCGCCGAGGTCGGCGACCGGTACCGCCTCGACGCCGACGGCCTGCAGCTGGTCGGCGATGGCGTCGGCCGTGCGTCGCGCCGTCCACGCCGCCAGCTCGGCATCGATGGCGTCGCGGTCGGCCAGACGGTCGGCGAGGTGGTCCCGTCCGGCGGTCGGGAGCTGCGCGGCGTCGGCGAGGCGGCCCCACGAGGCGTCGCTCCAGGAGGCGATCGCCACCCAACGGTCGGTGCCGAGGCACGGGTAGACACCGTGCGGCGCCATGGTCGTCGACGCGTTCCCGAGCCGTCCGGTGCCGGCGCCGGTGCGGGCGGCACGAGCGAGCCAGGGCGCCAGCGACCACACCGCCGCCTCCACCTGGGACAGGTCGAGGTGGACCGCGTCGCCGGTGCGCCGGGCGTGGTGCAGGCCGGCGGCGAGCGCGGCGGCGCCGATGCGCGGCGCCAACGAGTCGGTGATCGTGCCGTACGGGCCGACCGGCGGACGGTCCGGCCAGCCGGTGAGCAGCGTGTAGCCCGACAACGCCGCGCCCTGGCTGCCGAACCCCGGGTAGTCGCGCTGGGGGCCCGTCTGGCCGTTGAGGCACGCCGAGAGCATCACCAGGCCGGGCCGCACCTGACGCAGCACGTCGAAGGTCAGCTCGAGGTTGCGCAGGGCCTTGGGGGCGAAGTTCTCCGACACGGCGTCGCAGGCGGCCACCAAGCGCAGGAGCAGGTCCCGGCCGTCGGGGTGCTTGAGGTCGATCGTCACCGAGGCCTTGCCCGGGTTGAGGCTGTCGAACATCGGGGCGCCGTCGAGGCCGTGGGGGCCGGCGCCGCCGTACGCCCGGAGGAAGTCGGGGCGGCGGGCCGACTCGATCCGGATCACCGTGGCGCCCCACTCGGCGAAGAACCGGGTGGCGACGGGACCGGCGGCGCCGGAGCCCAACTCGAGCACCACCGTCCCGGTGAACGGCAAGGCGTCGGCAGGCACCGCGGGAGCGGCGGGCCGGGGCGCCGTCGGCGGGGTGGTGCGAACGACCACGGCGCGCCGCGGTGTGCGGGCCGGAACGGCGGGGTCGCCGTCGGCGGCGAACACGGCGCGGGCGCGCAGCTGCGGCGAGGCCCACAACTCGTCCGGCCCGTTGACCGGCGCCATGGTCAGGTTGTGCTCGGCGGCCCAGTCCGCCAGCTCGGCGAGGTCATGGCCGCCGACCCAGGACCCGACGACGTCGGCGAGCGCGTCGAGCACCGCCGGCTCGGCCGTGGTGTGGTTGAACCGGGCCCAGTCGACGTCGGCCAGCGCGCCGACGTCGATGCCGTCGTCACTTGCCAGCGCCAGGACCGTGCGCCAGGTCTGCTCGCGCGCCGGGCCGCCGCGGATGCCGAACGACACCCAGCCGTCGCGGCACGGCCAGATCTCCGTCGTGCGGCCGATGGCGGCGCCACGCCGGCGCCCGCGGTCACCGTCGCGCCCGAAGCGCCCGACCGCACCGAGGTTGGCGGTGACGGCCGCTTCCTGCATCGACACGTCGACCACGATCGGATCGCTCGCCGTCGTGCCGGCGGCAGCGGCGGCGCGGCGGGCCGCCAGTCCGGCGAGGGCGGCGAACGCAGCGTCCGGACCGACGGCGGCCTCGGCGACGGGCTCGGTGCAGCGCACCGGTGGACGGTCCGGGTCCCCGGTGCAGAACAGGTTGCCGCTGGCGGCGTGGGCACCGAGGTCTCCGGCGCGCCATGTGGCGCGCGGGCCGGCGAGGCCGAACGGCGTCACGCGCACCCAGACCGCATCGGGGGCCATCGCCGGGTCCAG
>JAGQTE010000080.1 GCA_020439175.1 Acidimicrobiales bacterium
CGCGTCGCCGAAACCCCCGCCGCCTCGAGCGTCTGCTCGACCGTGGTGAGCCGCTCCGGATCGACGCAGAGCACGGCTCGCGACGGCGACTCGGAGAACAGGGTGGCGGCGTCCGGGACGCGCGCCACCTGCACGCCGATCCCCGACCGGACCGCCAGCTCGGCCAGGGCCAGGCCGAGCCCGCCGGATGCCACGTCGTGCACGCCCCAGAGGAGGTCGCCGAGGACCAGGCTGCGCACGGCGGCGCACACGGCGGCGTGATCGGCCCAGTCGATAATCGGGAGGGTGCCGGTGCGGTGCCCACGGTTGCGCGCCCACAGCGACCCGTCGAGGACGGGCTGGGTGTCGCCGACGAGCAGCAGCCGGCCCCCTTCCACCAGGGTGACCCCAGGCGGCCGGTGGTCGAGGCGGTCGACCACGCCCAGCAGCCCGACCACCGGGGTCGGGTCGATGTCCGACCCGCGTGATTCGTTGTAGAAGCTCACGTTGCCGCCGACGACCGGGATGTCGAGCGCCTCGCACGCCTCGGTCATGCCGTCGACCGCCTCCGAGAACTGCCACATGACCTCGGCGTGCTCGGGGTTGCCGAAGTTCAAGCAGTTGACGAGCGCCAGCGGGCGACCGCCGCCGCAGGCGAGGTTGAGTGCCGCCTCGGCCACGGTCAGCGCCGTGCCCCGGCGCGGATCGACGGCGCACCACCGGTGGTTGCCGTCGGCCGTCACGGCCAAGCCCCGGCCGGTGTCGGCGCCGGTGGCCGGGTGCTTCAACCGCAGCACGGTGCTGTCGCCGCCAGGGCCGACGACCGTGTTGAGGAAGAGCTGGTGGTCGTACTGCGACCACACCCACGACGTGTCGCAGAGCATGTCGACCAGCTCGGCGGCCGGGTCGCTGCTCTCGGGCACCGGCGGCCCTGCCGTGGTGCGGGTCGACACGTCGAAGTCCGCCGGCACCGCCATCGGCCGCTCGTAGCAGGGCGCGGCATCGTGCAGCGACGACGCGGGGATGTCGGCGAGCACTGCACCGTCCCAACCGTCGAGGATGCGCAGCTGGCCGCCCGTCGTGACCTTGCCGATGACCGAGGCCCGCACCTCCCATCGCTCGCAGATGGCCAGCACGGCGTCGAGGCCGTCCGGCTCGACGATGGCGAGCATCCGCTCCTGCGACTCGCTGGTCATGATCTCGAAGGGCTCCATGCCCGACTCGCGCAGCGGGATCTGCGTGACGTCGACGTCCATGCCCATCCCGCCGCGCGACGCCGTCTCGGACGTGGCGCAGGTGATGCCGGCGCCGCCGAGGTCCTGGATGCCCACGACCAGACCCGCGTCGAGCAGCTCGAGGCACGCCTCGATCAGCCGCTTCTCCTCGAACGGGTCCCCCACCTGCACGCTGGGCCGCTTCTCGGCATCGGCCTCGGCGTCGCCGAAGCCGGCTGAGGCCAGCACGCTCACCCCGCCGATGCCGTCGCGTCCCGTCGTCGAGCCGAGCAGCACGGCCAGGTTCCCTTCACCGGTCGCCTGACCGAGGACCAGTCGCTCGGTCGGCAGCACGCCGAGGCACATGACGTTCACGAGCGGGTTGTCGGCGTAGGTCTCGTCGAACACCGTCTCGCCCCCGACCGTCGGCACGCCGACGGAGTTGCCGTAGCCCGAGACGCCCGACACCACGCCTTCGCAGATCCAGCGGCTGCGGGCGTCGTCGAGCGGCCCGAACCGCAAAGGATCCAACACCGCGATGGGGCGGGCCCCCATGGTGAAGATGTCGCGCAGGATGCCACCGACCCCCGTCGCCGCACCCTGGTACGGCTCGATCGCCGACGGGTGGTTGTGGCTCTCGATCCGCACGGCGGCGGCGATGCCGTCGCCGACATCGACGACCCCGGCGTTCTCGCCGGGACCGACGAGCACCCACGGCGCCTCCGTCGGCAGTCGACCGAGATGCACGCGCGACGACTTGTAGGAGCAGTGCTCGGACCACATGACGGCGTACATCGCGAGCTCGAGGTGGTTGGGCTCACGACCGAGGATGGCGACGATCGACGCCAGCTCCTCGTCGGTGAGGCCGAGGGCGCGGTGGACGGGCTCGGTCATGCGCCGAACGCTACCCGAGTGATCGAGCACTGCTGGACGGATGCGACTGTCGATCGCAAATGGTCCATGTCGCAGCGACCGCAAATACATAAATGACCGCGAGTTGCAATGCGTTCATTCGTGTGCTGCCCTTTGCGTCATGACACCACGGAAGAAGGGGTCGACGATGTCGGCCGAACACAAGGCTGCGCTCGCTGAAGGGCGGGCACAAGGCCGGGCCATCCGCGACTACCTCGAGGCGCTCGACGCGCACCGCCCGAAGCCAGGGCGCAAGCGCACCCCGGACTCCATCAAGAAGCGGCTCGCCAAGATCGGCGACGAGCTGACGACGGCCGACGCCATGAAGCGGCTGCACCTGACGCAAGAGCAGATGGACCTCGAGGCCGAGCTCGCCGCCGGCGACGGCGGCACCGATCTGTCGGAGCTCGAGTCCGGCTTCGTCGCCGTCGTCAAGGCCTACTCGGATCGCAAGGGCATCTCGTACGCCGCCTGGCGGGCCCAGGGTGTGCCCGCCTCCGTGCTCAAGGCCGCCGGCATCTCGCGCGCCGCAGGCTGAACGATCGGGCGCCGAGGCGCCCTCGGGTCTCGTGTCGACGGCGGCCGGTCAGGCCGCCGTCGCCGCGCGCAGCAGCGACTGCAGCACGCCGACGCCGTCGTCGGAGCCCAACAACGGGCTGATGGCGCGCTCGGGGTGTGGCATCAACCCGACGACGTTTCGACCGGACGAACAGATGCCGGCGATGTCATCGATCGAGCCGTTGGGGTTGTCCACATACCGGAACACGACGCGATCATCGGCCTTGAGGACCGAAAGCGTCTCGGGGTCACATGTGTAGTTGCCCTCGAAGTGGTTGATCGGAATGCGCAGATGATCACCGACGGCCAGCCCGCTCGTCAGCACGCTCGACGTCGTCTCGACGCGCAAGGTCGTGGTGGCGCAGAGGAACTTCAGACCTCGGTTCTTCTGCAACGCTCCGGGCAGCAGGCCGGCTTCGGTCAGCACCTGGAAGCCGTTGCAGATGCCGACCACCGGGCCGCCCTCGTCGGCGAAGCGCTGCACCGCCGCCATCACGGGCGAGAACCGGGCGATGGCGCCGGGTCGGAGGTAGTCGCCGTGGGCGAAGCCGCCGGGCACGATCACGGCGTCGACGCCCGCCACGGTCTCGTCGCCGTGCCAGAGGAGCTCGGCCTCCCCGCCCAGCATCCGTACCGCCTCGATGGCATCCTGCTCGCAGTTCGACCCGGGGAACAGGATCACCCCCACGCGCGACGACACGTCAGGTCCCCGCCGGCGCCACGGAGATGGCGGCGTCCTCGATCACGGGATTGGTGAGGAACCGCCGGCTCATGTCCTCGACCTCGGCGCGGGCGGCCGCCTCGTCGGCGGCGTCGAGGGTGAACCGGATGGACTTGCCGACCTGCACGTGCGACACACCGTCGAACCCGAGGTGCGGCAGCGAACGTTCGATCGTCGCGCCTTGCGGGTCGGCGATGCCGGGGCGCAGCGTCACCTCGACCTGGACCGTGAACAGCATGGTCTCATGCTGGCACACCGCGCCGGACCCGCCGAACACGCGTCGGCGGAGCACCACCGGCGTCGACGACGACCGTCGGCTGCGGGTGCTCAGGCGGTGCCGACGCCGGGCCAGTCGGCGAACCGTCGGCCCGTGATGCGCTCATAGGCCTCCACGTACCGCTCGTGCGTGGCGTCGACGACCTCGGGCGGCAGTGGCGGCGGGGGCGCCTGCTTGTCCCAATCGAGGGCGTCGAGGAAGTCGCGCACGGGTTGTTTGTCGAACGACGGAGGCGTCGTGCCCGGGATCCAGCGATCGGCCGGCCAGAACCTCGACGAGTCGGGCGTCATGACCTCGTCCGCCAGCACGAGCTCGCCGTCGATCAGGCCCAGCTCGAACTTCGTGTCGGCGATGATGATCCCACGGTCGGCGGCGAGGGCTGCACCCCGGCCGTACAGCGCCAGGGCGATGGCTCGAGCCCGCTCGGCCAGCTCGGCGCCGATCAGGTCGCACGCGGCGGCGAACGAGATGTTCTCGTCGTGACCGGCGTCGGCCTTCGTCGACGGGGTGAACACCGGCTCCGGAAGCTGCGACGACTCGAGCAGGCCGTCGGGCAGCGGCGTGCCGTGCATGGTCCCGTCCCGGCGGTACTCCTTCCACGCCGACCCGGTCAGGTAGCCGCGCACGATGCACTCGATGGGCAGCATCTCGGCACGCCGCACGAGCATCGAGCGCCCGGCGAGATCCGCGTCCTGGGCTCCGGCCGGGAAGTCGGTCACGTCGGTCGAGATGAGGTGGCTCCCCACGACGTCGGCCAGTACCTCGAACCAGAACGCCGAGACGGCGGTGAGGACCCGACCCTTGTCGGGGATGGGCTCGGCCATCACGACGTCGAAGGCGGAGATGCGGTCCGAGGCCACCAGCAGGAGACGGTCGTCGCCGGCGTCGTAGATGTCGCGCACCTTGCCCGAGTAGCGGTGCGGCAGGTCGACGGTCACAGGATCTCCCCGGGGACGTAGGCGGCGGCATCCGGATGCGCCGCCACCACAGCGGCTACCTGATCGGCGACCGACGTCACCTGTTCCCGGGCGAGGCCGACGAACGCCATCGGCTCGGCGACGAGCCGACGCAGCTCGCCCTCGTCCAACGGCAACCGCTCGTCGGCGCCGAGTTGGGCGAGGAGCTCGTTGTCTCCTGTCCCCGCCTCGCGCATGGCGAGGGCCGCGGCCACGGCGTGGTCCTTGATGACCTCGTGCGCCTGTTCGCGGCCCATGCCCGCCTTGACCGCCGCCAGCAGCACCTTCGTGGTGGCGAGGAACGGCAGGTAGCGGTCGAGCTCGCGCTGGATGACCGGCTCGAACGCGCCGAACTCCTCGAGCACGGACAGCGTCGTCTCGAACAGGCCGTCGGTGGCGAAGCAGGCGTCGGGCAGCACGACGCGTCGCACGACCGAGCACGAGACGTCACCCTCGTTCCACTGGTCACCCGCCAGGCCGGCGGCCATGGTCAGGTGGCCGCGCAGGATCGTCATGAGGCCGCAGATGCGCTCCGTCGAGCGCGTGTTCATCTTGTGCGGCATGGCCGAGGAGCCCACCTGGCCCTCGGCGAACCCCTCGGTGACCAGTTCGTGGCCGGCCATGAGCCGTACGGTCGTCGCCCAGCTGGCCGGAGCCGCCGCCGCCTGCACCAGCGCCGCGACGACGTCGAGGTCGAGCGAGCGCGGGTACACCTGACCGACCGACGTGAACACCTCGTCGAAACCGAGGTGCCAGGCCACGGCTCGTTCCAGGTCGGCGACCCTGGCAGGGTCGCCGAGCAGGTCGAGCATGTCCTGCTGGGTGCCGACCGGCCCTTTGATGCCGCGCAGCGGATACCGCGCCAGCAGCTCCTCGACGCGCCGGTAGGCGACGAGCAGCTCTTCGGCGGCGGTGGCGAAGCGCTTGCCGAGCGTCGTGGTCTGGGCGGCGACGTTGTGGCTGCGCCCGGTCAGCGGCACCGAGGTGTAGGCCACGGCGCGGTCGGCGAGCCGCGCCAGGGTCGCCACGATGGCGTCGCGCACGACGACGAGCGCCCCCCGCACCTGCAGCTGTTCGACGTTCTCGGTGAGGTCGCGCGAGGTCATCCCCTTGTGGATGTGCTCGTGCCCGGCCAGGGCGCAGAACTCCTCGATGCGGGCCTTCACGTCGTGGCGTGTGACCCGTTCACGCGCGGCGATCGAGGCCAGATCGACCTGGTCGACCACGGCTTCGTAGTCGGCGACGACGCCATCGGGCACGTCGACGCCGAGGTCGGCCTGCGCTCGCAGCACGGCGAGCCAGAGGCGGCGCTCCTGCACCACCTTCTGCTCGGGTGACCAGATCGCCACCATCCGCTCGCTCGCGTACCGCAGCGCGAGCACGTTGGGGATGGTCGGTTCCACGTCGCTCCTCCCGCACCGGCGTCGCGTAGTCCGTTCGGCCCAAATCGACGCTCGGCCGTATCGGAACGATAAAGCGTGGACGATGATGGGTCGAACCCATAGGGAGCGAGAAACCATAGATTCCGCTGGTCAGCCCCCAGGGCATCGGCCGAACCGGGATCTGGTCCACGGGTTCCCGGACCACAGGTTGCTGAGGGGCAAGTGATGAGCGACGACCGGTGCTACAGGCATCCGTTCGAAGAGGCGGACAGCCTCTGCAAGAACTGCGGCTGGGGGTTCTGCTCCGAGTGCTTGGTGTACGCCTTCGGACCGAAGGAACCGCCCCTGTGCCTGAGCTGCGCCCTTGCGAAGTCGGGGGTCCGATCGAACGCCGCGCTGCCCCCGGCTCGCTCGAAGCGCGACATCCGCCGCGCCGAGAAGGAGTTCCGCCGGCGCAAGAAGGCCGCGCCTGCCTCGACCGAGCCCGTGATCGCCGTGTCGACCGGCGCCGGCATCGATCTCGACATCCCGCCGGAGAGCTCGCCGGCCTTCGACTGGGCCAACGAGGACGACGGCACCCCCAACGACGGGAACCTCGTCTCGTTCTGATCTGGGCTCAGCGCGACACGCCCGGCGGTCAGGCCCGGCTCGGAGCGTCTCCGGCCTGCTGTGCCTCCCAGGTGGCACGGTCGAGCCGGTACAGCACGTGAGTCCGCTTGGGGTGGCCATCCATCAGGCGCGGGTGCTCGAACGTGCCATCCGGGACCATGCCGAGTCGCTGCATCACCGCCTGCGACGCCTCGTTCGCCGGGATGGTGAACGACACGATCTCATCGAGCCCCGCCTCGGTGAAGCCGAAGGCGATGGCGCGGCGCGCCGCCTCGGTGGCGTAGCCGCGGTGCCATGCCTGGCGGGAGAGTCGCCAGCCCACCTCGACCGCGGGTGTGAAGCCCGCCTCGAACGGCACCCGGGCCAGCCCGACGAACCCGACGAACGTGCCGGCGGGCACCGGCTCGTCGGTTGCGCGCACCTCGACCGCCCACAGACCGAACCCGTCGACCTCGAAGCCCCGCTCGATGGTGGCGATGAGCTGGTCGGACTGCTGGCGGGTCATCGTGGCGACCATGTGGCGCATGACGTCGGGGTCGCCGTTGAGCTCGGCGAAGGGCTCGGCGTCGCTCGGCTGCCACCGACGCAGCAGCAGGCGCTCGGTGCGCAGGCCGTCCATCGTCATCCCGCCGACGCGGCGATGTCGCTGCGGTGGTGCATCCCCGGCCAGCGGATGTGGCCGATGGCGTCGTAGGCGCGGGCGCGCGCCGTCGGCACGTCCGGTCCCCGGCCGACGACGTTGAGGACGCGTCCCCCGGCGGTGACCAGGTGCCCGGCGCCATCGGCACGGACGCCGGCGCAGAACACCGCCACGTCGTCGAGCGTCGCGACCTCGTCGAGTCCCTCGATCACGTCACCGGTGCGCGGCGACGCCGGGTAGCCCTCGCTCGCCGCCACGACGCAGACGGCGGCGCCGTCGTCGAACGTCGGCGCATCGCCGAGCGCCCCGTCGGCGGCAGAGGCGAGCAACGCGGCGAGGTCCGAGGTGATGCGTGGCAGCACGACCTGGGCCTCCGGGTCGCCGAAGCGCACGTTGTACTCGAGCACCTTCGGACCGTCCGCCGTGAGCATCAGCCCGCAGAAGAGGAAGCCCCGGTAGTCGATGCCCTCGCCGCGCAGCGCATCGAGCGTCGGGACGATGCAGCGGTGCAGGATGTCGTCGAGCAGCGCGTCGTCGACGCCAGGCACCGGCGAGTAGGTGCCCATCCCTCCGGTGTTGGGGCCGCTGTCCCCGTCGCCCACGCGCTTGTGGTCCTGCGCTGCGCCGCAGAGCACGGCTGTCGTGCCGTCGCACACGGCGAACACCGACAGCTCGGGGCCGACGAGCCCTTCCTCGATGACGAGGGTGGTGCCGGCGTCGCCGAACGCCTCCCCCGACAGGTAGGCGTCGACGCCGGCGTCGGCCTCGGCACGGTCATCGGTGACGAGCACGCCCTTGCCCGCAGCGAGGCCGTCGGTCTTGAGCACGTACGGCGGAGCCAGCGTGTCGAGGAACGCCCGCGCCTCGGCCTCCTGGCCGGGACCGAAGGTGGCGTGGCGAGCCGTCGGGATGCCCGCCCGCTCGAACAGCGCCTTCATCCAGGCCTTGGACCCCTCGAGCCGGGCACCGTCGGCACCAGGTCCGAACACTCGCTTGCCCTGCGCCCGCAGCTCGTCGGCGAGGCCGTCGACGAGCGGCTGCTCGGGCCCGATCACGAACAGGTCGGCCTCGAGCTCGGTGGCAGGCGTGTCGGTCGACCCCGCGATGCCCGCGTTGCCCGGCGTCACGACGACGTCCGCCGTGCGCCCGAGGACGTGGGCCAGGGCGTGCTCGCGCCCCCCGCTGCCCACGATCACCACGCGCCGCCGTGCGCTCATGCGGCGAAGTGCAGGAATTGCTCGCGACCGGGACCGACGCCGACGAGCCCGATCGGCACGCCCAGCTGAGCCTCGAGGAAGGCGATGTAGTCCTCGGCCTGGCGCGGCAGGTCCTTGCGCTCGGTGATGCCGGACAGATCGGTCTTCCAGCCGGGGAGCTCTTCGTAGATCGGCGTCACCTTGTGCACCACCGACTGGTGGTAGGGCAGGTGGGTGAACCGCTCCCCGTCGAGCTCGTAGGCCACGCACACCTTGACGGTGTCGAGGTCGTCGAGGACGTCGAGCTTGGTGAGCGCCACCTCGCTCAGCGAATTGAGGCGCACGGCGTGGCGCAGCATCACGGCGTCGAACCAACCGGTGCGGCGGCGGCGGCCGGTGTTGGTGCCGTACTCGTGCCCGACGTCGACGAGGTGATCGCCGATCTCGTCGAAGAGCTCGGTCGGGAACGGGCCGGCGCCGACACGCGTGACGTACGCCTTGGCGATGCCGATCACGCGGTCGATGTGGCGAGGACCGATGCCCGCACCGACGCAGGCCCCACCGGCGACGGGGTTCGACGAGGTCACGTACGGGTACGTGCCGTGATCGAGGTCGAGGAAGGTCGCCTGGGCCCCTTCGAGCAGCACCTGCTGGCCCGCCTCGAGGGCGTCGTGCACCAGGTTGACCGTGTCGGCGATCAACGGCTCGATGCGGGGCCGGCACACGTCGAGGTACTCGGCCAGGATGCTGTCGAGGTCGACCGGCAGCTGGTTGTAGACCTTCGCCAGCAGCGCGTTCTTCTCCTTGAGCACCACCTGGAGCTTCTCGGTGAAGATCTTCGGGTCGAGCAGGTCCTGCACGCGCAGTCCGACCCGGGCCGCCTTGTCGGCGTAGGCGGGGCCGATGCCGCGCTTGGTCGTGCCGATCTTGTTGCGACCGAGGTAGCGCTCGGAGACCTTGTCGATCTCCTGGTGGTACGGGAGGATCAGGTGGGCGTTGCCGCTCACGCGCAGGCGGGACGTGTCGACGCCCTTGGCGGCGAGCGTGTCCATCTCGGCGATGAGGACGCGAGGGTCGACGACGACCCCGTTGCCGATCACCGGCGTGATGTGGTCGTAGAGGATCCCGGAGGGCACCAGCTGGAGTGCGAACGTCTCGCCGTCCACCACGAGGGTGTGCCCGGCGTTGTGGCCGCCCTGATAGCGGACGACCAGCTGCATCTCCTTGGCGACGAGGTCGGTGAATTTCCCCTTGCCCTCATCACCCCACTGGGTACCGACGACGACGGTCGCTGGCACACGAACCTCCCAACCAGATCGAGGGGGACAGCCGTGCAACTGTAGCCGCGGCCCTCGACCGGTCCGAAGCCGATCCGGGTCCTCAGCGCAGGACGAGCTGACCCTCGGTGTCGACGTCGACCGAGACCGTGTCGCCCTCGGCGTAGGTCCCTTCGAGGATGGCGAGCGCCAACCGGTCGGCCAGCTCGCGCTGGATGACCCGCTTGAGCGGACGGGCGCCGTAGGCCGGATCGAACCCCTCGTGGGCCAAGGCCCGCTGGGCCGCCTCGGTGACGTGCAGCGCGATGCGGCGATCGGCGAGGCGCTTGGTGATGCCCTCGAGCTGGATCGTCACGATGCGCTCGAGATCGGCCTCGGTCAGCTCCGAGAACCGCACGATGTCGTCGATGCGGTTCACGAACTCGGGCTTGAAGTAGTCCCGCGGATCGCCCGGCAGGTTCGACGTCATGATCAGCACCACGTTGGTGAAGTCGACCGTGCGGCCCTGGCCGTCGGTGAGGCGACCGTCGTCCATCAGCTGCAGCAGGACGTTGAACACGTCGGGGTGGGCCTTCTCGACCTCGTCGAGCAGGACGACGGCGTACGGGCGGCGGCGCACCGCCTCGGTGAGCTGGCCGCCCTGGTCGTAGCCGACGTAGCCCGGAGGCGCTCCGATGAGCCGCGCCACGGCGTGCTTCTCCATGTACTCGCTCATGTCGATGCGGACCATCGCCCGCTCGTCGTCGAAGAGGAAGTCGGCGAGCGAGCGCGCCAGCTCGGTCTTGCCGACGCCGGTCGGACCGAGGAACAGGAACGAGCCGATCGGCCGGTTGGGGTCGGACAGGCCGGCGCGGCTGCGACGGATGGCGTTGGCGACGGCGACGACGGCGTCGTCCTGGCCGACGACGCGCTGGTGCAGCACGTCCTCGAGGCGCACCAGCTTGGCCATCTCGCCTTCCATCAGCCGCGACACGGGCACGCCGGTCCACTTCGACACCACCTCGGCGATGTCCTCCTCGTCGACCTCTTCCTTGAGCATCCGCTGATCGACCTGCAGCTCGTCGAGGCGCTTGGTGGCGTCGGAGATCTGGCGCTCGAGCTCGGGGATGTGGCCGTAGCGGATCTGCGCCGCCTTCTCGAGGTCGGGTTCGCGCTCGAGCTCCGAGCGCAGCGCCTCCAGCTGCTCCTTGTAGTCCTGGATGACGCCGATGGCGTCCTTCTCGGACTGCCAGTGAGCCTTCATGCCGGCGATCTGCTCGGTGAGGTTGGCCAGCTCCTCGTCCAGGGCGTCGAGGCGCTCCTGGGACACGGCGTCGGTCTCCTTGGCCAGCGCCACCCGCTCGATCTCGAGCTGGCGGATGCGGCGCTCGACGACGTCGATCTCGGTGGGCATGGAGTCGATCTCGATGCGCAGCTTCGACGCCGCCTCGTCGACGAGGTCGATGGCCTTGTCCGGCAGGAAGCGGCCGGTGAGGTAGCGGTCCGACAGCACGGCGGCGGCGACGAGTGCGGCGTCCTGGATGCGGACGCCGTGGTGCACCTCGTAGCGCTCCTTGAGGCCGCGCAG
>JAGQTE010000081.1 GCA_020439175.1 Acidimicrobiales bacterium
CGGCTGCGCCTGCCGGCGGAGGCGGCGGGGTGCCGGGCGCCGGTGCCGGGGGCGGCGGGGGCGCAGCGGCTGCGCCGGTGCGCAACGACAAGTCGAGCCCTCCGGCCGCAGCCAGGTTGGCGAGCTCCTGCATCACGCGTTGGCGCTCGGCGGCGCCCTCGTCGTCGAGCACCCCGTTTGCGTCCTGCCAGGTCAACGCCCCCAGGTCACGCAACAAGGCGTCGGGGCCCGGCCCTGCCGCCCCGGGTGGCGGTGCCGCGCCGCCGCTCGGCTGCTGCATGTTGGCCACGCCCTTGTTCACCGAGTCGGCGAGGCTGCTGGCGCCTTGCTTGAGGTTGTCCATCAATCCCATGGGGAGCACCTCCGAGAGATCGCTGCTGCCCGAGGGTGGTCGAGCATGCCGTGCAGGTCGAGCAGGTCGCGCAGCACTGTATCGGGGGTGCGCACCGTGCCGGCCCGCCATCGGGTGGCCACCCCCTACCATGCGTCACCGTGCCTTCGTACCTGAGCGCCGCCTGGATCGCTGCCCTCGGCGAAGCCGTCGCCGGCTCCGACGACCTCGCACGCGCCGCCGCCGCACCTCTCGTGGTCGGCTACGAGGTCACCGACGGCGCCGAGGTCGTGACGTACCACGTCCGGCTGGCGCCGGACGGCTGCAGTGCCGGGCCGGGCGCCGACGACGCCGACGTGGTGTTCCGCGCCGACCGCGCCACGGCGGTGGCGATCGCACGGGGTGACCTGCGCGCCCAGCGGGCGTTCATGGCGGGCCGGATCCAGTTGTCCGGCGACGTGTCGGCGCTGCTCGACCGGGCCGACGCACTGGCGGTGCTGACCACGATCCAACCGCCGCCGACGGACCAGGAGTGAGCGATGCCGGAGCTGCCCGAGATCCGCGCCCACGCCGAACGGCTCACCGACCACTACGCCGGTGCGCCGCTCGAGCGATTCGACGCCCTGTCGTTCACCGCGCTGAAGACGGCCGTCCCGCCGCCGAGCGATGCCCTCGGCACACCGCTCGAGGCGGTGGGTCAGCGGGGCAAGCACCTGCTGTTGCGCTTCGCACCGGTGACCTTCGTCGTGCACCTCATGCAGGGCGGGCGCCTCAAGCCCGACCCCAAGGTGGCGCGCAAGCCCCGGGGCGGGATCGCCCGGTGGACGTTCACCGGACCCGGCGCCCTGCTCCTGACCGAGGCGGGCACCCAGAAGCGTGCCGGCGTGTGGGTCGTGGCCGGCGATGCGGAGGCGTCCGAGCCGCTCGCGCACCTCGGCCCCGAAGCCGACACCGTCGACGCCGCCACGCTGGTCCGCCTCGGCGCCGAGCACCGCATGCGCCTGCACGGCTTCCTGCGTGACCAGCGCATCATCTCGGGCATCGGGCGACGGCTCGCCAACGAGGTGTGCCACCGGGCGAAGCTCTCGCCGTTCACGTCGACGGGCAAGCTCACCGAGGAGCAGGCGGCCGCCATCGTCGAGGCGATCCACCACTGCATCGACACGTCGCTGGCAGAAGAACGGGCGCGCCCCGACATGAGCAGCTCCGCCGATCGACCCGCCGCCGTGCACCACCGCCAGGGGCAGCCGTGCCCGGTGTGCGGTGACTCGGTGCGGGCGATCGAGTACGCCAGCTACACCGTGAACTACTGCGCCACGTGCCAGACCGGCGGCAAGGTCCTGGCCGACAACACGACCAGCAAGTTCCTCAAGTAACGCCAACCCCGCGTTCTGGTGCGGAACTCGCGTCGCTCACGGCGCGAGTTCCGCACCGGAACGCCTCAGATGAGGCCGAGCTCGGCGACGGTGTCGCGCTCCTCGCCCAACTCGGCGACCGTGGCGTCGATCTTGCCCTGCGAGTAGGCGTTGTGCTCGAGGCCCTGCACGATCGACCACGTCCCGCCGGCGGTGGTGACCGGGAACGACGAGATCAGGCCCTCGGGCACGCCGTAGGACCCGTCCGAGCACACCGCCATCGACACCCAGTCGCCGTCGGCGGTGCCCATCGTCCAGTCACGCACGTGGTCGATGGCGGCGTTGGCCGCCGAAGCTGCGCTCGACAGGCCCCGGGCCTCGATGATGGCGGCCCCGCGCTGCTGCACGGTCGGGATGAAGGTGGCGTCGATCCAGCCCTCGTCGGCGACCGCATCGGAGGCGATCTGCCCGTTGACCTCGGCGTGGTACAGGTCCGGGTACTGCGTCGCCGAGTGGTTCCCCCAGATCGTCATGCGACGGACGTCGTTGACGGTGCCGCCGACCTTGTTGGCCAGCTGGGCCATCGCCCGGTTGTGGTCGAGGCGGGTCATGGCGGTGAAGCGCTCCGACGGGATGTTCGGCGCGTTGTTCATGGCGATCAGGCAGTTGGTGTTGGCAGGGTTGCCCACCACGAGGATGCGCACGTCGTCGGCGGCGTGATCCGACAGGGCCTTGCCCTGGACCGTGAAGATGGCGCCGTTGGCCTCGAGCAGGTCCTTGCGCTCCATGCCCTTGCTGCGGGGGCGACTGCCCACGAGCATCGCCACGTTGACGCCCTCGAAGGCCTCGTTCGGGTCGTCGGTCTGCACCATGCCGGCCAGCAGCGGGAAGGCGCAGTCCTCCAGCTCCATCGCCACGCCGCGCAGGGCGTCGAGCGCCGGCGTGATCTCGAGCATCTGCAGGATCACCGGCTGATCGGCGCCGAGCATCTGCCCGCTCGCGATCCGGAACAGCAGGCTGTAGCCGATCTGGCCTGCGGCCCCGGTGACGGCGACGCGGACGGGATCCTTGGTGCTCACGGCAACTCCTCGGGATGGCGACCCTGACGGGCCCCGAATCTAGAGAGCACCCCGCTACCCCGAGAAATCGGCGGTGCCGTCGGCGCGGGTGTTGCCGAGCCAGCTCTCGTACAGCGCGGCGTAGCGACCACCGGCGGCAACCAGCGCGTCGTGGCTCCCCTGCTCGACGATGCGGCCGGCGTCGAACACCAGCACCAGGTCGGCGGCCTGGGCCGTCGAGAGCCGGTGCGCCACGCTGACCGTCGTGCGGCCGGCGGCGAGTCGGGCCAGGGCCACGGCGAGGGCCTGCTCGGTCTCGGGGTCGACGGCCGAGGTCGCCTCGTCGAGGATCAGCAGCCCCGGATCGGCCAGCTGCGCCCGGCACAGCGCCACCAGCTGGCGCTCACCGACCGACAGGTTGGCGCCGCGCTCGCCCACCTCGGTGTCGAGGCCGTCGCTCAGCCCGTCGACCCAGCGCGCCAGCCCCAGGGCCGTGACGGCGTCCTCGGCGTCGGACCGCACGGCGCCGTCTCGTCCCATCACGATGTTGTCGGTGACGGTCCCCTCGAACAGGAACCCGTCCTGGGGGACCATGCGCACGGCGTGACGCCGGGAGGCGGGTCCGACCGTGCGCAGGTCGATGCCGTCGAGCTCGAGCACACCCGATGTGGGGTCGGCGAGGCGGCACAGGAGCTTGGCGAACGTGGTCTTGCCGGACCCGGTCTCGCCGACGACGGCCACGTTCGTGCCCGGCGGGATGTCGACGTCGACGTCGACCAGCACCGGCGCCCCGCCCCGGTAGGCGAAGCCGACGTCGCGCGCCACGACCCCCACCGCACCGGCCGGCAGCTGCACCCCCGGGTCGGGCTCCACGACCTCGACGGGGAGGTCCAGGACGTCGAGCACCTTGCGCCACCCGGCGACGGCGGTCTGGGTCTGATCGAGGATCTCGCCGAGCTCGGCGATCGGCAGCAGCGCCAGGTTGACGAGGAACAGGCAGGCGACGAGCGACCCCGCGTCGAGGCCCCACCCGGGCCCCCACCACGCACCGATGCCGAGCACGGCGGCCAGCGCCAGGCCGCCGAACACGTCCGACATCGGGAACAGCAAGGTCACGTAGCGGGCGGCGCGGGTCTCGGCCCGGTACTGGGCACCGATGGTCTCGTCGAGGCGGCGACGCACCCGGGGCTGGAGCCCGTAGGCCCGCACGACCGGCGCACCCATCACCGTCTCGCTGATGGCGGTGAGCGTGTCGCCGACACGGGTGCGCACGTCGTCGTAGGCCCGCAGCTGGCGTCGCTGGAAGTACCGCATCAACGGCAGCAGGGGCGCCAGCGCCACGATGGTCACCAGCGCCAGCTGCCACGAGTACACCGCCATCACCGCCAGCACGCCCACCACGACGATCGTGTTGACGATCCAGGCGATGGCGCCCCACTGGGCGAACCGGGCGAGGGTCTCGATGTCGGAGGTGACCCGAGCGGTGAGCGCCCCGCGGCGGGCCTCGGTGTGGTCGGCGAGGCTCAGGGCGTGGATGTGGGTGAAGGCCTTGACCCGCAGGTTCTTCAGCAACAGCTCCGACGCCGTGACGAGGCGCAGGTAGGTCGCCCGGAACAGCAGGGCGACGCCGACGACGACCACGGTGGCCACGGCGCAGGCGCCGAGCACGAACGCCGGTTGGAAGCCACCCTCCCCGGTCACCCCCCGGTCGAGGATCTGTTGGATGAGCACCGGCACGACGATGCGGCCCGCGGCGGCGCACAGGGCCATCAGCACGGTGAAGCGGATGCCGTCGCGCAGCTCCGGCGAGACCGCCAGGCCGCGACGCAGGACGTCGATGGCGCCCGAACCGTCGGTGACGACCGAGCCGTCCACGTCGTCGTCCAGCGCGGCGGCGAACGGATCGACCGGGGTCGTCACGCCACCGCTCCCCGCTCGTAGGCGCGCACGATGCGCTCGTAGCCGGGCACCGCCAGCAGCTGACGATGCGTCCCGGACGCCGCCACGCGCCCGCCGTCGAGGTACAGCACCCGGTCGGCGAGCTCGATGGTCGAGACCCGGTGCGCCACGATCAGCGTCGTCGTGCGCAACGTCGAGCGCAGGCGGGCGAGGATCTCGGCCTCCACGACCGGGTCGACGGCGCTGGTGGCGTCGTCGAGCACGAGCACCTGCGGGCTGCGCACCAGCGCCCGAGCCAGCGCCACGCGCTGGCGCTGACCGCCCGAGAGGGTGACCCCTCGCTCGCCGACGACGGTCTCGTAGGCGGCCGGCAGGCCACCGATGAACTCGTCGACCCGAGCCACCGCGGCGGCGGCACGGATCGCCTCGTCGTCGACGTCCGCCCCGAGGGCGATGTTCTCCGCCAACGACTCGGCGAACAAGAACGTCTCCTGGAACACCAGCGCCACGGCCCGGCGCAGCGCCTCGGGGTCGGCGCGGGTGACGTCGACGCCGCCGACCGAGACGACGCCGGCGTCGGCCACGACCTGGTGCGCCAGCAGGTCGCACACCGTCGTCTTGCCCGACCCGGTCGAGCCGACGATGGCGACGATCTCGCCCGGCGCCACCGTCAGGTCGAGGTCGGCGAGGACGGGCACGTCGGGGTCGTAGCCGAACCGCACGTGGTCGAAGCGCACCGGCAGGGGGCCGGCGGGCAGCACTTCGGCCTCGGCGGCGTGCGGCGTCGGAGCGGGCGGCGTCGCCCGCACCTCGTCGAGCCGCTCGGCGGCGACCACGGCGCGCGGGATCTCCTGCAGGAAGAACCCGACGACGCGCACGGGGAAGGCCAGGATGCCGAACAGCGCCATGGCCTGCACCAGGTCGCCGGCCTCGATGCGGCCGAGCGAGATCTGCCACGACCCGATCAGCAGCAGCACGATGATGCCGACGTTGGGCAGGGCGTCGATCGCCGGTTCGAAGGCGGCCCGGATCCGGGCGACGTCGAGGCGTGCCGCCCGGAGGTCCTCGGCGGCCGCCTCCATCCGGTCGACCTCGTGCTGCTCGCGGCCGAGGGTCTTGACGATCAGCGCCCCGTCGAAGCTCTCGTGCGCGATGGCCGACACGGTGCCGATGCGATGCTGGACGACCGCCGCGGGCGCATGCACCAGGCGCGAGTAGCGCCGGTTGATCAGCGCCAGCGTCGGGAACAGCAGCACGGCGATCAGCGTCAGCACGGGGTCGACGATCACCAGGCTGACCACGGCGAACACGATGAGCACGATGACGCCGACGCTGAACGGGAAGGGGTTGAGGACCTCGGTGGCGGCCAGGATGTCGGCGTCTGCGTGTGCCAGCAGCTCGCCCGTGGGGCGGCTGCGATGGAACGACAGCGGGGCGTCGAGGTAGGTGTCGGCCACCTCGCGACGGAGCCGGGCGGCGGTGCGGAAGGTGGTCATGAAGGCGAAGAACCGCCGGAGCATGATCGAGATGCCCCGCAGCACGCCCATGGCGAACAGCGCCAGCGCGCCGGCGCGCACCCGCTGCTCCGTCACGCCCGACGAGAAGGCGGGGACGATGACCTCGTCGGTCGCCCACCCGAGCACCATCGTCGTGCCCACGGCGGCGGCGGCGAACAGGGTCGCACCCACGAGGGACACGGCGTAGGTGGCCGGCTCACGTCGGACGTAGCGCCACACCAACCGGAGCCCCGGCACGAAGATGGCGCGCGTCGCCGCCGGGTCGCTCACCGGCGCAAGGTTACGGGCACGGGTTTTCCCCACCAAAAGGCTTCCGCCTAGCGTTGGGCCGACCCCAGGACCGGCCCGCGGGCGGACGCGCGGACGCGACGCCGCCGGTCGATCCCCCGCTCAGGAGGCGACGATGCGCAACCCGAAGGACTTCTTCCGACCGCTGGCCCTCGGCGCTCCCGAGCCCGTGCACGAGATCCCGGTCCGCCCGTCTCGCATGATCCACTTCTTCGACCCGTCGAACGAGAAGATGCTGGCGAAGCTGCCCGACCTGGCTGCCACGTGCGATGTCGTGCTCGGCAACCTCGAGGACGCCATCCAGGCCGACAACAAGGAGGCCGCCCGCGCCGGCCTGGTCAAGGTGGGCAAGGAGCTCGACTTCGGCGAGACGCAGCTGTGGACCCGGGTGAACAGCCTCGACTCGCCGTGGGCCCTCGACGACCTCGTCACCCTCGTGACCGAGATCGGCGACAAGCTCGACGTGATCATGGTCCCCAAGGTCGAGGGCCCCGAGGACATCCACTACGTCGACCGCCTGCTGGCACAGCTGGAAGCCCGCGCCGGCGTGCGGCGCCCGATCCTCGTGCACGCGCTGCTCGAGACGGCGCGCGGCGTCGCCAACGTCGAGGAGATCTGCGCTGCCAGCCCCCGCATGCAGGGCCTCTCGCTGGGCCCGGCCGACCTCGCCGCCGACCGGCGCATGAAGACGACGCGGGTCGGCGGCGGCCATCCCGACTACCTCGTGCGCCAGGACCCGGTGGCCGACGACCCCGACGCCGCACGCGCCACCTACCAACAGGACCTGTGGCACTACACGATGGCGAAGATGGTGGACGCCTGTGTCGCCAACGGGATCTTGCCGTACTACGGGCCCTTCGGCGACATCAAGGACACGGTCGCCTGCGAGGACCAGTTCCGCAACGCCTACCTGCTCGGCTGCGTCGGTGCATGGAGCCTGCACCCCGTCCAGATCGACATCGCCAAGAAGGTGTTCTCGCCCGATCCGGCCGAGGTCGCCTGGGCCGCCCGCGTGATCGAGGCGATGGGCGACGGGACGGGCGCCGTGATGATCGACGGCAAGATGCAGGACGACGCCACCGTGAAGCAGTGCCGCGTGGTGATGAACCTGGCCAGGCTGCTCGCCGAGCGCGACGCCGACCTGGCAGCCGCCTACGGCTTCTGACGCCGCCACGCCGCCGTCCGCCCGAACGACCGAACGAACCGCCGCCCGACCGAGGAGCACCGATGACCGACGACCTCCGGCCCCGCCGCAGCGTGCTGTACATGCCCGGCGCCAACGAGCGCGCCCTGGACAAGGCCAAGGGCCTGCCGGCTGACGCCTTGATCCTCGACCTCGAAGACGCCGTGGCCCCGGACGCCAAGGCCGAAGCCCGCGAGCGCGTCTGCGCCGCCGTCACCTCCGGGGACTACGGCCGCCGGGAGCTCACGATCCGCGCCAACGGTCTCGACACCCAGTGGCACGCCGACGACGTGCGCGCCATCGCCGAGGCGGGGCCGGCGGCGATCGTCGTCCCGAAGATCAACTCCGTCGACGACGTGCGTGCGGTCGAGTCCGCGCTCGAGGCCGCAGGCGCGCCGGACCACACCAAGATCTGGGCCATGGTCGAGACGCCGATCGCCATGCTGCACGCCGCCGAGATCGCGGCGGCATCCGATCGCCTCGCCGTGCTCGTGATGGGCACCAACGACCTGGCCAAGGAGCTGCACGCCGAGCACGTCCCCGGCCGCCAGCCGCTGCTGACCGGTCTGGGCCTGTGCCTGCTCGCCGCCCGCGCCACCGGCAAGGTGATCCTCGACGGCGTCTACAACGACATCAAGAACGAGGACGGCTTCGCCGCCGAGTGCACCCAAGGGCGCCAGATGGGCTTCGACGGCAAGACCCTCATCCACCCGAGCCAACTCGAACCGGCCAACCGCATCTTTGCTCCGTCCGAGGACGAGGTGGCACGCGCCGAGGTCATCATCGCCGCCTTCACCGAGGCCGAGGCCGAGGGTCGGGGCGTCGTCACGGTCGACGGGCGGATGATCGAGAACCTCCACGTCGACCAGGCGCGGCGCACCCTGGCGCAGGCCGAGGCCATCGCCGCCATGGCCGCCGACGCCTGAGCCGCGCCGCCTCCTCGGTCGAGACGCTCGGGCGACGCCCGGCCTAGGCCTTGCGCTGGATGGCCTTGAGCTCGGTGAACTCCTCGATGCCCCAGTGGCCCTTCTCGCGGCCGTTGCCGGATTGGCGGTAGCCGCCGAATGGCGCCAGGAGGTTGAAGGCGCCGCCGTTGACGTCGACGGTGCCGGTGCGCATCTTGCGGGCGAACGTCATGGCTCGCTCGTCGTCCGCCGACTGCACCCCGCCGGCGAGGCCGTAGCTCGTGCCGTTGGCGATGGCGAGCGCTTCGTCCTCGGTGTCGTAGGGCAGGATCACCAGCACCGGGCCGAAGATCTCCTCGCGGGCGATGGTCATGTCGGGCGTGACGTCGGCGAAGACGGTCGGACGCACGAAGTACCCGGTCTCGAGCCCCTCGGGCGCCTCGACGCCTCCGGTCACGAGCGTGGCGCCCTCGTCGATGCCGGTCTGGATGTACCCGCGCACACGATCTCGCTGGACCGCCGACACCAGCGGGCCGAGGAGGTTGCCCGGGTCCGACGCGGGGCCCATCGCCACGCTCTCGGCGGCGCCACGGGCCAGCTCGACGACCTCGTCCTGGCGCGAACGAGGCACGACCATGCGGGTGAGCGCCGAGCAGGTCTGACCCGAGTTGAGGTAGCAGCCGAACGTGACGCCCGGGGGCACACAGGCACCGAGGTCGGCGTCGTCGAGCAGCACGTTGGCCGACTTGCCGCCGAGCTCGAGGTGCACGCGCTTGACGGTCGGCGCCGCCAGCTCGGCGACCCGGGTGCCGGCGCGGGTCGAACCGGTGAACGACACCATGTCCACGTCCGGGTGGGCGGCCATCGCCTCACCGACGACCGGACCCACGCCCGTCACGAGGTTGAACACCCCCGGCGGCAGACCGGCCTCGTCGACCGCCTCGGCGAGCACGAAGGCGTTGAGCGGCGCCACCTCGGACGGCTTGAGCACGATGGTGCAGCCGGCCGCCAGCGCCGGCGCCACCTTGCAGATGATCTGGTGCAACGGGTAGTTCCACGGCGTGATGGCGGCGACCACCCCGGCGGGCTCGCGCACGACGAGCGAGTTGCCGCACTCCTCTTCCCACACGACCTCGTCGATCAGGTCGACGTGCGCCTTGAGGTTCGACACCGGCAGGCCGGCCTGGATCATGCCGGCGAACGTGATGGGCATGCCCATCTCCATGGACAGCACCTGCGCCAGCTCACCCGAGCGCGCCTCGAGCGCCTCGGCCAGTCGCTGGATCGCCTTGCGACGCTCCTCGAGCGTCGTGAGCCCCCACCCGTCGTCGAAGGCCCGGCGGGCTGCGGCGACGGCGGCGTCGACATCGGCGGCGACGCCCTCGGGGATCGAGCCGCACACCTCCTCCGTGGTCGGATCGATGACGTCGATCCGACCGGTGCCCTGGGAGGGCACCCAGGCCCCGTCGATGTACAGCGTGTCGTGATGGCGAGCGTCGCTCATGCGGTCCCCCGGTTCGGTCCGGCCCCATCGGGCCCGGCGGTGCGCCCCGCGGGCGCCTGCCGGC
>JAGQTE010000082.1 GCA_020439175.1 Acidimicrobiales bacterium
GCGGTGACAAGCCCACCATCGTGGTCACGACCAACATCCTCGGCGACGTGGTCGGCGAGCTCGTCGGCGACGAGGCCGAGGTGGTGACGATCATGCCGGTGGGCGCCGACCCGCACAGCTTCTCGCCGTCGGCGCAGCAGACGAACGAGATCCGCCAGGCCGACGCCCTCATCGTCAACGGGGCCGGCTTCGAGGAAGGGCTGCTCGACGTCATCGAGTCGGCCGAGGCCGACGGCGTGCCGACGTACGAGGCCATCTCGGCGGTCGAGCCCCTCGACGTCGCTGACGAGCACGGCCACGCCGAGGAAGGCGACGAGCACGCCGAGGGCGACGAGCATGCGCACGAGGGCACCGACCCGCACTTCTTCACCGACCCCGTCCGCATGGTCGCCGCCGTCGAGGGGATCAGCACGTTCCTCGTGGCCGAGGTGGACGGGCTCGATGCTGCGGCGATCGAGGCGAACACCGCCGCCTACGTCGGCGAGCTCGAGACGCTCGACGCCGAGCTGACCGCCGCGTTCGCCGCCATCCCCGCCGAGGGACGGGTGCTCGTCACCAACCACGAGGTGTTCGGCTACTTCGCCGACCGGTTCGGGTTCGAGGTGG
The DNA here is from genome assembly GCA_020439175.1 of Acidimicrobiales bacterium. Classification (GTDB taxonomy): domain Bacteria; phylum Actinomycetota; class Acidimicrobiia; order Acidimicrobiales; family Acidimicrobilacustridaceae; genus JAGQTE01. Next base: position 607 of record JAGQTE010000082.1, read on the forward strand.
TCGGTGCCGTCGTCCCGAGCGGCACCACGGCCGACGGTGCCAGCGCCGCCGACCTCGCCGCCCTGGCGGAGGTCGTGCGCGCCGAGGGCGTGCCGGCGATCTTCGCCGACACCTCGTCGAGCGACGAGCTGGCGCAGACGCTGGCGGCTGAGGTCGGCGGCGACGTCGCCGTGGTCGAGCTGTTCAGCGAGTCGTTGGGCGAGCCCGGCTCCGGCGGCGCCACCTACCTCGAGATGATGCGCACCAACGGCCAGCGCATCGCCGACGCCCTCGGGTGAGCCTCGGAGGCAGCGGCCTGGCAGGCTGAGGCCCGATGGACCTGCTGCTCGACGCCTTCGAACCCGCCTTCATGCAGCGCGCCCTCGTCGGTGCGCTGTTGGCGGTCGTGGCGACATCGATCGTCGGCACGTGGGTCGTGCTGCGCGGGCTGGCCTTCCTCGGCGACGCGCTGGCGCACGGCGTGATCCCCGGCATCGCCCTCGCCGTGCTCGTCGGTTTCAACCCGGTCATCGGCGCCTTCGCCGCGGCGCTCGTGATGAGCGGGCTCGTCACCGTCGTGTCGTCGCGCACGACCGTGCGGGAGGACACGAGCATCGGGTTGCTGTTCGTCGGCATGCTCTCGCTCGGCATCATCATCGTGTCCCGGGCGCGCTCGTTCGCCACCGAGGTCACGTCGTTGCTCTTCGGCGACGTGCTGGGCGTGACCGCCGAGGACATCACCGGCCAGCTCATCGCCACCGCCGTCGTGCTCGTCGTGACCGTCGTGCTCTACCGCCCGTTCCTGGCGCTGACGTTCAACCGTGACAAGGCCCAGACGTTGGGCATGCGCCCCCGTCTGGCCCAGGCGGCGATGTTGACGCTGCTGGCCGTGAGCATCGTCGCCAGCTTCCAGGCCATCGGGACCCTGCTGGTGTTCGGCCTCCTGGTCGGCCCGCCGGCCACGGCGTCGCTGCTGGTGCGCCGGGTGCCGGTGATGATGCTCGTGGCGACCCTGCTCGGGGCCGTCGCCGTCGTCGTGGGCCTCCAGCTGAGCTTCCACCACGGCACCGCCGGCGGCGCCACCATCGCTTTCTTGTGCATCGTCGAGTTCTTCGTCGTGTTCACCGCCAAGGAGGTGGCCCAGGCGCTGCGCCACCGCCGCCTGGCCCCGGCGGCCTGAGCCGCGGCGGCGTCGGGCGCTGAACTGGCAACGGGCGTTCCCATCCCGACGACGGCTCGGATACGGTGCGGGGCCATGACGATCGCCATCACCGAAGACCACCGCGCCCTCGGCGACACCGTCGCCGACTTCCTCGCCGCCCGCGACGCCCGCGGCGCCGCACGGGCGTTGCTCGAGGCACCCGACGAGCCGATGCCCGCCTTCTGGGACGAGGCGGCCGGCCTGGGCTGGCTCGGGCTGCACGTGCCGGAGGAGCACGGCGGTTCGGGCTTCGGGCTCGAGGAGACCGTCGTGGTCGTGGAGCAGCTCGGCCGGGCCATCACGCCGGGGCCGTTCGTGCCCACGCTCATCGCTTCGGCGGCGTTGGTGGCCATCGGCGGGGACGCCGCGACGGCGCACCTGCCGGGCCTGGCCGACGGCTCGACCGTCGGGGCCGTGGCCCTCGCCGGGGACGTGACCGTGACCGACGGCGCCGCCACCGGGGCCGCCGGGGTGGTGCTCGGGGGCGGGTTGGCGAACCTGCTGCTCGTCGTCGCCGGCGACGACGTCGCCGTGGTGCCCGTCGGCGACGGGGTGGCCGTCGAGACGCCGTCGAACATGGACCCGACCCGCCGCTCGGCGCGCGTCACCCTCGACGGTGCCGCCTGCACGGTGCTGCCGGGTGCCGCCCGGACGCTCGTCGACGTGGCGCGGCTGCTGCTGGCGGCCGAGGCGGTCGGCGTGGCGCGCGAGTGCACGCTGCAGGGTGCCGACTACGCCAAGGAGCGCCTCCAGTTCGGCCGGGTGATCGGCACGTACCAGGCCGTCAAGCACCACTGCGCCAACATGCTCGTCGCCACCGAGCTGGCGACCGGCGCCGTGTGGGACGCGGCGCGCGCCACCGCCTCGGGCGGCGACCAGCTGTCCTACGCCGCCGCCGTCGCCGCCACGCTCGCGGCGCCGGCCGCCGACCTGTGCGCCAACCTCAACATCCAGGTGCACGGCGGCATCGGCTTCACCTGGGAGCACGACGCCCACATCTACCTGCGGCGGGCCACGGTCCTCGAGTCGCTCCTCGACGCCGACGCCGCCGCCGCCGAGCTGACCGACCTGTCCCGTCGCGGCGTCGCCCGGGAGAAGGCGATCGACCTGCCGCCCGAGGCCGAGCCCATCCGCGACGAGGTGCGGGCGTTCGCCGAGAGCATCGCCGGACTGGACGCCGCAACGCAGCGCACCAAGCTGATCGAGACCGGCTATGTCATGCCGCACTGGCCCAAGCCGTGGGGGCGCGAGGCCGGCGCCATCGAGCAGCTGGTCATCGAGGAGGAGTTCGCCAAGGCCGGGGTGAGCCGGCCGGCGTACTCGATCACCGGCTGGGTCATCCTCACCCTCATCCAGTACGGCACCGACGACCAGGTCGCCCGCTGGGTGCCCCCGGCGCTCAACCAGGACATCATCTGGTGCCAGCTGTTCAGCGAGCCCGACGCCGGCTCGGACGCCGCCGGCATCAAGACCAAGGCGACCCGGGTCGACGGCGGCTGGCTCGTCACCGGCCAGAAGGTGTGGACGAGCGGCGCCCACGTGTCGGGCTTCGGCTTCGCCACCGTGCGCACCAACCCGGACGTGCCCAAGCACGACGGCATCACCACGATGGTCATCGACATGAAGGCGCCGGGCGTCGAGGTGCGCCCGCTGCGCATGACGTCGGGCATCTCGGAGTTCAACGAGGTGTTCTTCGACGAGGTCTTCGTGCCCGACGACGACGTGGTCGGTCCCGTCGACGGTGGCTGGACGGTGGCGCGGGCCACGCTCGGCAACGAGTCGGTGAGCATCGGCGGCGGCCAGGGCGGCATGTCCTTCCCCGGCTCGGGCCTCATCGCACCGTTCGACGCCCATCCGGAGCGGGTCGGCGGCGGCGCCGTGCGCATCGGCAACTACCTCGCCGACGAGCAGGCCATCGCCCTGTTGAACCTGCGCAGCGCCAACCGGGCCGTCGCCGGCGGCGAGCCGGGGCCGGAGGGCTCGATCACCAAGCTGGCCCTGTCGGAGCTGATCCACGACGCCGCCGCCATCCTCACCGAGCTGAGCGGCCCCGACGCCGCCTTCATGGACGGTCCCGGCGCCATCTCGAACATGCTGGTGCTGATGCACCGCGGCCTGTCGATCGCCGGCGGCACGTCCGAGATCAAGCGCAACCAGATCGGTGAGCGCCTGCTCGGCCTGCCGCGCGACCCCCTGATCAAGTAGGGCGCGCCCAAATCGCTCGGACCGGCCGGGGTCGGCGTTGCACACTGCTGCGATGTCGAACACCGCTGCCGACCGTTCCGAGACCAACGTCTGGCGATCGCCCGAGCTGGCCCGCACCTACCTGGCGATGGCCGACTCGGTCGCCCACCGCACCGAAGGTGAGGCGGCGCTGCTCGAGGTGCTGCCGGAGCGCGTCGAGCGGGTGCTCGACCTCGGCTGCGGCGATGGCCGGCTCGGAGCCATCGTGCGCGGCGCGCACCCGGACGCCGGCGGCCTGGCGGTCGACTTCTCCGAGGTGATGCTGGGCCTGGCCGCCGAGCGGTTCGCCGGCACGGCGATGGCGGTCGCCGAGCACGACCTGGCCGAGCCGCTGGCGGA
>JAGQTE010000083.1 GCA_020439175.1 Acidimicrobiales bacterium
ACCTCGACCTCCCAGCCGGGAGCGGCGGCCACCGCCGCCGCCACGTCCTCGACCCGGACGTAGGCGTCGGGATCGAAGGCGCGGCTCTGGGTCGCCGTGTCGACTGGCATTCGCATCGGGGTCAGATCGTGGCTGACCACGAGCAGCCGCCCGCCCGGCGCCACGGCGGCGAGAAGGTTCGCAACGCCCTGGTCGTCGGCCCGGCGCGGCAGCGACGCGTACTGCGCTGACACGAGGTCGAACGCTGCCACGGGCAGTGCCCCGACCTCGTTGGCATCACCGCACGTGCAGGTGATCTGGATACCTCGTCGCGCGGCTTCTTCCTCGGCCCGTTCGAGGGCGACCCGCGAGATGTCGTTCGCCGTCACCTCCCAACCCTGCTCAGCCAGCCAGAGGGCGTCGGCTCCTTCGCCGGCGCCGACATCGAGGGCGCGTCCCGGCACCAGACCCGTGACCTCGTGCACCAGCGCGCCGTTCGGGTTGCCGCTCCAGATCTGGTCGCCGCCGTAGCGGCGGTCCCAATCGGTGGCGTGGGTCGAGGCCGCCGGCACGCCGGCAAGCTGCGCGTCGACCGCAGCTGCATCGAGCGCCGCCGCGTCCTCGGCCTCGACGACCAGGCGAGCGACCACCGCGTGGCCACCGGTCAGCATGACGCGGCCGTGCCCGTCGAGCCGGTCGACGGCGGTGATCCGTCCGGCGAGCACCTCGGCACCGTGCCGGCGTGCCTCGTCTCGGGCGGCCGATGTCGCCGCCGCCTCGCCGTCGTCGTGGCCGCGGCTGTCCACGACGATCACGGCTCGGCCCACCTGACGGAGGTCGGCGGCCAGCCCGAGGGCCGCCTCGGTGCCGCCGACGATCAGGACGTCGCAGTGCCGCTCGATGGTGTGACCGTGCTGGTGCGTTGCCATGCACCCGACGATACGGTGACTCTCCGATACCGCCATACGTCTTGCACTATCCGCAAGGGAGTCGGGAGCACGTGGACCCATCGAGAGACGATCCAGACGCAGACGTCGAGCGCGCCGTGCGCACGCGACTCCGGTCGCTGCGCACGACGCTCGGGCTCTCGCTCGACGACGTCGCGGCTCGCACCCACTTGAGCCCGTCGACCATCAGCCGGATCGAGACCGGCAAGCGCACGATCAGCCTCGACGTCCTGCTCCCGCTGGCGAGAGCGCTGCAGATCGACCTCGACACGCTGCTCGACGTCCGAGCCTCGGACGACGACGTAGTCATCCGGCCCGAGCCCGACGCCTGCGGCAACCGCACGACCTGGATGCTCAGCAGGCCGACCGCCGCCACCGTCGCCGTGAAGCAGCGCATCGAACCGACCGACGAGGTGCCCCGCCAACGGGTCCACCCGGGCCACGATTGGTTCTTCGTGCTCAGCGGCACGATCCGGCTCTGGCTCGGCGACCGGGAGGTCACCGTCGCCGCGGGCGAAGCGGCCGAGTTCGCCACCATGACCCCGCATGCCATCGCCGCCGTCGACGGCCCAGCGGAACTGATCATGCTGTTCGACCGAGACGGACACCGCGCCCACGTGCCCCACCGCCGGTGATCGCGAGGTGGACAGATCCCCCGGCGGACCCTTTACCCTCGTGCTCCATGAACAGCAGCACCGAGCCGGCGGTTGCCGCGACCGCCTCCTCCCCCGCCGCCACGACGGACCCGACCACCGCCACCAGCGCGTTCAGCCGGTCGGTCGTCATCTCGGGCATCCGCTGCATGCTCGCCTACATCGTGTTCCCCTGGCTGCTCCCGCTGTTCGGCCTCGCCGCGGGTGTGGGCTCGGTGGTCGGCCTCGTCGTCGGCGTCGTGGCGATCGGGTTCAACGTCGCCAGCATCCGTCGCTTCCGCACCTACGACGTCTCGTGGCGCTGGGCCGTGATGACCGTCAACGTCGCCGTGATCGGGCTGCTCGTCGTGCTCATCGGCATCGACCTCGCCGAGCTCATCTGAGGTCGGTCACCCCGCATCGGCGGTCAGTGCACGCGGGGCGGGCGACGATCGGCGACGAGCGCGCTGGCGCCCGCGGACAGCGCAGCCACCGACAACACGGCCGGCCAGGCCCCGATCTTCTTGGCCAGCGGGTGCGAGGCCCCGAAGCCACCGAGATACAGCGCCAGCAGGCCTCCGGCGACCGCCGGCCCGTGGTCCCGCTGCCACAGCGCCGTCGCCGCCGCGCCGTTCACGGCGAGCACGGCGCCGCCGAGGGGACGCACCTTCGTCTCACGGGCGACGAGGTACCCGCCGATCAGACCAGCGGCGACGATGGGGGCGGTGGGGATGCGCATGGACGCCGAGGCTACCGACCGCCCGCCCGGCGCCGGACCGGTCAGCTCTGCCCGGCGAGGAAGGACGAGATGATGAACCCCACCACCGTGACGAGGCCGACCTCACGTCCGCCGTTGCGGTAGGCGTCGGGCATCATGGCGTTGGCGAGCATGGCGAGGATGGCCCCGCCGGCGAAGGCCTGGGTGACGGCGACCGCGTCCGCCGGCGCATCCCCGAGGACGGCGTAGCCGACCAGCGCCGCCGCCACCGACAACGCCACCACGACGCCCCAGATGGTGACGATCCGAGTGCCGCGCATGCCGGACTGCCGCAGGCCCGTGGTGGCAGCGAGGCCTTCGGGGATGTTCGAGATGGCGACGGCGACGACCATGGCGACGCTCACGTTCGATCCGCCGATCAGCGTGGTCCCGATCGCCACCGACTCCGGGATGCCGTCGAGCAGCGCGCCGAGCACCAGCGACGGCCCTGCGACCGTCGTGCCGACCACAGGGTCCTCGCCTCCCGTTCGGCGCTCGAGCAGCCAGTCGCCGGCCCAGAACGTCCCCGCTCCCCCGAGGAGCCCGACGAAGACCGGCCAGTCGCCGGCCTCCTGATATGCCACGACCGTCAGGTCGAAGGCCACGGCGGCGATGAGTGTGCCGGCGCCGAAGCCCATGATGAGGCCGACGCCACGCATCGGCACCTCCCAACGCAGCGCCACCGCAGCGCCGACCAACAACGTGGCGGCACCGACGAAGGACCACAGCGCGACGGCGAACACGGTGGCGCCGCTACCGAGATCGCGGGTCGGGCGGTGCCTGCGGCGCAGACGGTGGCCGCGACGCAGGCGGTGGCTGCGGTGCTCCCGACTCCGGCGGCATGCCGTAGGGGCCGGTCGCCGGGGTGTACGGCTGCGGGCCATACGCCGGCGGTCCGTACCCGCTCGGACCCGGCCCGGGTTGGGGGGATCCGGGCGGCGGCCCGTACGTCGGCGGTCCGGCGTAGGGCGGCGGATACGACGGCGCCATCGGCATGGGCTTGGGCGGACCGGCCCAGAACGGTCGGGCGACGACGCCGGTCTCGTGCAAGCTCCGCTTCCCGGTGCGGAACCAGTAGATCCCGGTCACGAGGAAGCCGAAGGGGATCAGGTACGACACGCCGATGCCGAGCAGCCAGGTCGACTTGGTGTTGTCCCACCACGGGCCGAACGCCACGTCCGGCAGCCGCGCCGCACTGATCAACGCCGCCACACCGAGGGCGAGCCCGCCGATGGACGCGACCATCATCACGAGCCACAGGAGCATGAAGCCCCCGAAAAACACCGCCTCGCCTCCTCCCATGCCCGGCGAGGGTAGTGAGGAATCAGCGGCGGTGACGGACCCCGCGATACAGCAGGGCATGCAGGTACAGGTCGAACAGCAACGGCTGCACCAACGGGCGCGGCACCCGCATCGCCTTGCCATCGGGTTGGAACACCAACAGGCCATCGGACTGCGCACCGAGGATCGACCCCCACCGCTGGCTGGGTGCCGAGAACCGCCGGAGCCGCCGCTTGCCCGACGCCAGAGCGCGCACGTTCGCCGCCACGACGAGGAAGCCCCAGTTGCGCGCCGAGCTGCGGTTCGGATCGCTCGCCGCCACGTCGCCGACGGCGAA